>NZ_LGSU01000924.1 GCF_002260545.1 Hydrocoleum sp. CS-953
CACAGTTTTAGCTGTGTCAGTCTACTACAAGCATTGTATGGACCTATCAATGAAAACTGCTTTAAAGTCCAAATATAATCAAAACTAAATTATATATGAATTTACCTTCTTTTCTGTGGCTGTGGAAAATAGCAGCTTGGTCTATGGGTCTTTCCCTATTTGCTTACTCATTATTAGCAGTGACTGGTGGTTGGATGTTTTTTGCTCGCCATAACAAACAAAAACGTCCTCAATGGTTGCGACCATTTCATTATATTATTGGCGGCACAATGGTATTTCTCGTAATTTTGTTATTGGCAATTGGTTTAGTCGGAACTATTGGCTATTATGGTAACTTAGGTCATTCTGCTCATTTACCTGCTGGTTTAACAGTCGTGACTTTGGTGTTAGTTTCCGCCTGGAGCGCAACTCAGATTAATGCTAAACAAACTTGGGCGCGATCGGTTCATATCACGACTAATATTATTCTGTTATTTAGTTTCGCGACAGTATCTTTGACAGGTTGGAGTGTTGTGCAGAAATATTTGCCCTAAAATTAAAAAATTTACCCACGACGGCAACAGCTAAGAGCTACTTCACAGTTACGAAGTTGGGTTGATGAGGACATACCGTCATTTCAGTTATCAGTTATCAGTGAACCTCCGACTAAAGTCGGAGGCTTGAAATACTGAGTTAAAGATTTTTTTCATCCCCTTAAAAAGGGAGGCTTTAAACCTCATTTTTCGGTAAATATTCGGCTTCAAACAATAAAATTAGAAGTTAGAAGTCAGAAGTCAGAAGTGCTCCCTTATGTTCCTGTACTTAATAACTGGCAACTGGTAACTAGCAACTGATAACTGATAACTGATAACTGATAACTGAAAAGACATGGGCAGACCAAAAAGAGAATTCGATCACAGGATATTCCTATCACATTACAACCCGGTGTAATAACAGAGATTTCCAACTCACCCGCCGTGAAACCCGAGAAATACTGTTACATATCATCAAACAAGCACAAGAAAAATACCAGTTTAAACTGTACGCCTTGTGCATCATGCTGAATCACGTTCATTACCTGATGGAAGCCGAAAACCCGGATGATATACCGAAAATCATGCACTGGATCAACTGGTATTCTGCCATGTCTTTCAACGCCCTCCTCAACCGCAAAGGACACTTTTGGGAGCAAAGATACACCTGTCATGGTTTCCCCAACTCCGACAAAGAAAGAGCATTAAACACTATCCGTTATATTCATGCCAACCCCAAAGCAGCAGGGATGAGAGAAGGCTTTTTCTACGACTTCAGTAACTATGGCAGTTATGAACAACTAACCACCGATGGCATTACTCAATGGCATCCCGCTTTTTTTGAGTTAGGTACATCCTTGGAAGAATGCGCCGACAAATACAAAGGTTTCTGTCGGCGTTACACACCCAGGAAAAAATCAGCCAAGAAAAATGATTGGGGTAAGAAAATATTGAGAGGAATATTGAGCAGACTTCCGAAAACGAAAACGAAAGCATCCCCTGGTCAAATTCCTTTACCATTTTTGATCGAAAAAATTGTATTGATAGAAATTCCAGAAATTGCCCAGACGGCGATAAATTTTATTAAAGCGAATCGTTTTCCCTATTATTCTGTGGGTTGGTAATTTCAGTTATCAGTTATCAGTTATCAGTGCGAATCGTTTGACCTATTATTATGAATTGAACTTGCCCGCGCCATCCCCCGTGCAGCCATATCACCAGGGGGCGAGTTTATTTGATTTGGTGTGATTTCCATATTGGGGGGCGGGTTTATCTAACTTTATTTGATTTAGTTCAAAAGCTAGTTAATTTAACGGGGAAACCCGCCCCTACTATACAACTAAAATGGTGCAAAGCTTAGGGGCGGGTTTTAACTAGAGTTTTAATGCTTACTCTAAGATTTATATAAACCCGCCCTAATGCACACCCATTAGTTGTGTCAGTCTACTAGAGTACACTGCAGACAAATATTCAAACTCACTTAGATATTACTTCTAACTTCTGACTTCTGACTTCTGACTTCCGATCACTCCCACTCAATAGTTCCAGGAGGCTTAGAAGTAATATCATACACCACCCGGTTAACACCCTTAACCTCATTCACAATACGGTTAGAAATACTTTCCAACAAATCGTAAGGCGCACGAGACCAGTCAGCAGTCATGCCATCTTCACTAGAAACAAACCGCAAAACAATAGGGTAAGCATAAGTACGTTGGTCTCCCATTACCCCCACACTGCGAATAGGCAACAACACCGCAAACGCTTGCCAAAAATCGTGATACATTCCTTGCTGTTTAATTTCATCCCGCACAACAAAATCAGCATCCCGTAATATTTTCAACCGTTCGTCTGTCACTTCCCCTAAAATCCGAATAGCTAACCCCGGACCAGGAAAAGGATGTCGTCGCACAATTTCTTCTGGTAAACCAATGGAACGCGCCACCTTTCTGACTTCATCCTTAAAAAGTTTGCGCAGAGGTTCGACTAACTTAAATCTCAAATCTTTCGGCAAACCGCCAACATTGTGATGACTCTTAATTTTTACCGCTACTCGCTCCCCAGTCTTGGGGTCAACATTAGTGTTAGCAGATTCAATCACGTCTGGATAAAGAGTACCTTGAGCAAGATAATCAAAAGGTCCTAAACGTTTTGACTCTTCTTCAAATACTTGGATAAATTCATGTCCGATTAATTTGCGTTTTTGTTCGGGGTCGGTAACTCCTTCGAGTTTACTTAAGAAGCGCTCGCGAGCATTTACATATTCAACTGATATATGAAAAGACTCGCGAAATATTTGTACCAAATTCTCCGGTTCATACTTGCGCATAAACCCTTGATCAATAAACATACAAGTTACTCGATCGCCTATCGCCTGGTGCAGTAAAAATGCTAAGGTTGAAGAATCAACTCCTCCAGACAATGCTAATAATACTCGTTTATCCCCTACTTTAGCTCTAATTTCTCGAATTGCTTCTTCCACAAAAGCTTCTGTCGTCCAAGTTGCTTCACACTTGCAGATATGGTAGACAAAATTTCTAATCAAAGCTTGACCGCCAATAGAGTGAACTACCTCTGGGTGAAACTGAGTACCGTAGAGCTTTTTCTCATGGTTAGCGATCGCTGCACAGGGAGTATTATCTGTATGAGCTAATACTTCAAAACCAGAAGGCATTTTGGTCACAGAATCTCCATGACTCATCCACATAGTTGTGCCTTCTTCTACATTCGTCAGCAAATCTGTCGGATCGTCTATTGAGAGAGATGCTTTACCATATTCAGCTAACTGAGCGCGTTTGACTTCTCCGCCAAGTTGTTGTACCATTAACTGCATACCGTAGCACACACCTAAAATAGGTATTCCCAGATTCCAAATTTCGGGATCGCAATGAGGTGCCCCTTCATCGTAAACAGAATTAGGCCCTCCAGAAAGAATAATTCCCTTGGGATTAAGAGCTGCTAGTTTTGCAGCAGTTGTGCGGTAGGAAATAACCTCTGAATATACTTGAGTTTCCCGAATTCGGCGAGCAATAAGTTCTGAATATTGAGAACCAAAGTCCAGAATCACGATCATTTGACGGTTAAACTGAGTGAGAGAATCTGAACTTTTTTGTTTTTGTGTTGTTAGAGTCACGGTTAATATGCTATTATACTAGATTGGTGAGGTTAATTTTCCTTAGTTTTGACTTGTCAGCCTCAGCTTGTCGGGGTATAAGTAGTTTTTCGTGAGGAAAATTTATTTCTCCACACTTTGTCAAAAACTCTAAGAAGCTGTTTGATCGGTACTGCATAGAACAGATCAATCTTAACAACCTAACCCCCCTGTCCCCCTTCCCGACAAGGGAATGGGTGTTTTAAAGCCTCTCTCCCTGTAGGAGAAAGGTTTGGAAAGAGGTTTTTATAAGTTTACAAACAGTTTCTAAGTTTGGTAGGGGTTTAGTCACCAAACCACTACAATATATAAAAGTTTGTATACTATCAATTACCGATAACCTAGTTGGAACAGGTTAATTTGAGTGAATTAATAATGGGGATCAGTTTATTGGCTGAGTTTTTAGCAAACAATGGCTATTGGAAAAATATTTTGATATTTTAACCCAAGAATGATAATTAGCTTTGAAACCATATAATCATTCTAGTTAGGGACACAAAGGAGATAAATAGTGTTTCTCATCCCCATAGACTATTATTAATTTCTCATAAAATACCTTAACTCTAGCTAAGGTTATTGTTAATAGCATAACAAATTTGGGAGAAAACTGTATCAGCGACTTCAGTTTTACAGAAAATTTCCCGATCGCGGTCAAACAGCATCGAACCTACTTGGACCTCTTTTTGACTATGATTAAAAATATAAGCTTGGCAACGTTGGTCAATTTTCGTGGCGATCGCCCCATACACCCTATCCACCCAGTAATTTTCCCCATTTATATCTAAGTTCCGCAGCAGTTTTAAAGCATCCTCAGCAGTATTACAAGCAAAAATTTCTTGTAGCACAGAAGTGGGCAAACCTATATTTGCACAGTGAGCTGTGAGAATTTCTAATCGTCCGTCAGCTAGATAGTGGTGAGTATGAAAAATCCCACCAGCCAATTTAATTAATTTGCCATGATAACCTAATAATAAAATAGACTCTATTCCGGCAATAGCAGCAGCAACCAACATTGGGCCTAACCAGTTAGCTGTTTTGACGGTTTGTTGTGGGGGTATACCCATTTTTCTTGCTATATCTAAACCATTTTCCCCTATACAAAACACCAAACTATTAAACTGCACTGCCTTCTGTTGTAGTTCTTCCTGGTAAGCTTCGAGTTGCCCAGGTACACTCAAAGGTTGAGAAAGTCCGGTAGTGCCTAAAAGAGAAAGACCTTCAACTATACCAAAAGCAGAATTAGAAGTTCGAGTTGCTAATTGACGACCTTCTGGTAAAATAATAGTGACTTTGATTTGTTCATTGGAATTGAGCAAAGGTTGAAGATTTTCTTGCAGCAGTCGTCGCGCGTAACTATATATAGCTGCTTCCCCAGAATGAATATTCTGTCCAATACCTGCTCCACCTATAATTACAATTTGTTCTGAAGCATCACTTAGGGAAACTGTGGCCAATTCCACCATAGCCCAAACAGGAGTATTGTGAGTTAGATCGAGATTATTACCGGGATCGGAACGAGTAATAGCTAAAGCAGTATTATTTTTTAGTAAAGCTACCTGTTCGATAGGGATATCGATAATTTCTGCTGGTTCTAGTAAATTAATTGATACGGTAGACAAAGACGAGATATTTTGATGTAGCCAACGGAGGGCAGCTACAGCGGTAGCACAAGCGAATACAGGTAGAGTATATCCAGAGCGAGGATTCAATTCAAAATTCATGCATTCAAAAGTCAAAAGTAAGAATTAATCAATTATAATCAGTTCCAAAGTCAAAAGCAATGTCAATT
>NZ_LGSU01000925.1 GCF_002260545.1 Hydrocoleum sp. CS-953
TTGGAAACCAAACCCCTACACTGATGGTTTTTTGGAAGTGGGTAGCTGGTTGGTTGCCTTCTCCTGTAACTGGTTTTCTAGAAAGATTTATTGGCGGAATATTCCGTTGGATATTAGGAATTATTGGTTGGTTTTTTGCTCTATTTTCCCAAGGTTGGCAAGGGATATTTGGCGGTTTAATTTTAGCTACTGCTTTAAGTTTTTTGGGTTGGTTATTGTATATTTTTTGGAGAAAATGGCGTTACGGTCGTTGGTTAGCAAGGTTATCTCCGATGGAGAGTATCTATCAACAAATGTTGAATTTAATGGCGAGTAAGGGATTAGTTAAACGTGGTTTTCAGACACCTTTTGAATATAGTAATCAGATTAGGGAACAGGGAACAGGGAACAGCGGTGCGACCCCGCGTCGGCGCAAGACGCAAGGGAACGCGCACCAAGAGAGGGAACAGGGAGAAATAGTAGAGGAAATTTCGCGAGCTTATGTTGGATGGCGTTATGGTAGTAAGGAAGTTAATTTAAGTAGATTAAAAAAATTACTGGGAAGTTTGAAGAAAGGAAGAAGTAAGAAGTAAGAAGTAAGAAGTAAGAAGTAAGAAGTAAGAAGAATTTAGTTATCTAGGGGAGAAGCGGTAAATATTGAAAAAAAAGAAAAATATACCTATAGTCGGGACGTTAGATGAAACGTCTCTACAAGGTTTTGATTTAACCTTAAGTAATCTGTCTGAAAACTGCTATTAAAGTATAACTAAACTGTGGAATTTTTTTACTAAGAAAAGGGAGATAACAGTGGAAGTCTCCCACTCGGACATTACTAAATATTAAAATTTAGTCAGAAATGAATTCTAATATCATGTTTCTTTGAATAACCACAAGAAAAAATTTAGGGAGTTAAGCAAAAAGTAAGCATTCAGCCGTCAGCTATCAGCTATCAGCTATTGTTTCTGATGTGCTATAAAAGCTTCATTAATGGTACTTAGACGTTTTCAGGAATAAAAATCGCTTTTTTTGCGTTTCATCTGCATAGCAAAGCATGGCCTTTACGNGAAATGAATTCTAATATCATGTTTCTTTGAATAACCACAAGAAAAAATTTAGGGAGTTAAGCAAAAAGTAAGCATTCAGCCGTCAGCTATCAGCTATCAGCTATTGTTTCTGATGTGCTATAAAAGCTTCATTAATGGTACTTAGACGTTTTCAGGAATAAAAATCGCTTTTTTTGCGTTTCATCTGCATAGCAAAGCATGGCCTTTACGAAGCATTCCAAAGGAAAGTAAAGGAAAAGTCAGGAAAGCTGAAAGCTGACAGCTAATAGCTGAATGCTTGCAGCAAAAACGAGAAGTTTAAAAAATATTCTGGCTTGGAAATAAGAAGATTTTTATTATGGTGAATTAATTAGACTTGATATAGCTTTTAATATTATGTCTGGTTGAATAGTTATAATTAAAGTTTGTAGTAGGGCTTTAGCCCTAAGTATAGATAGGGCTAAAGCCCTACTAGTAGCAAAAACTTTTGTATCACTGATTATCCGCACTTGATATAACTTCTGAATTATAAATTCAGAATAATTTTTGACCACAAATTTTACAGAATTTAGCATCTATATCGTGGTAAGAAAAACCACAATTACTACAGACTTTTTCTTCTTTATTTGCTGTTTTGATAAGTTGTTTAATTAAATCTCCAAGTTGATAAGGAATTAAACTAACACCCGTTAATATCATCAAAACAGTTAATAAACGACCTTTTTCTGAAATAGGAATTACATCACCAAATCCCACAGTTGTCATTGTAACAACCGAAAAATATACAGCATCTAAAAAAGTTGTAAATGATTCAGGATTGACACGATGTTCGACTTGATAAATTAAGCCAGAAAAGATAAAAATAATTGTAAATAAAGTAAATAATATCCTGGCAAAAATTACTCCATCTGCCGTACTAATCTTAAATATATAAATTTTCAACTTAAGAAATCTAATGAGTCTTAGAATTCGGAACCATCTGATAAGTCGAATAAAACTAAGTTCTAAAAATCCTGGAAAAATAGGTAAAATTGCGAGTAGATCGATAATAGAAAAAAAGCTAAAAACGAACTTTATTTTTTGCTCTGCACACCAAAATCTCAGCAAATATTCAATAGCAAAACATACTAAAATAGAATCATCTATTAGTTCTAGATTCCCAAAAATTTCCTCTGAAATTGGATAGGTTTCAGCAACAAAGATAGCAGAAGAAAGTAAAATCAAAAATAGTAAAATCAAGTTAATGGTTTTACCGATAGGATTTTCGATATCTTCCAAATAAAATGCCAGATTTTTTTTTGTTGGTATAGGTGACATATCAGTTATCAGTTATTAGTTATCAGTTATTAATTATTAGTTATTAATTATTAGTTATTCATAATTTTTAATCTTATGCTTGAGAGCAATAATTATCAAACTAGATTGTAATTATAAGTAGTGGTATGACACAACTAAAATGTTGCAATAGTAGGGGCGGGTTCCGCCTTAAATTAATGGGAATTCAATAAAATCAAATAAACCCGCCCCCATGACGATATTCTGAACCACCAAACCAGGGCGGGTTCTGGCTTAAATTAATGGTGTGACAAATTATTCAGATGAAATAAATTTGGTGCCAAACTGGGGCGGGTTTAGAGAAATCAATTAGTTATAACAAGATTTTTGGTGAAACCCGCCCCTACGATTTTTTTTAACGTTTAATTATACCTATCTACTTAATGTTTTACAATAAATATGGTAATTTCTCCACTATTTAATTATGTCTGAGCTAGAATCCAATTTATCTGCTTTGATGACTAAAGTTTCAGAATTGGAAAAACAACAGACTACTCTGAAAAAATATGTTGTTAAACTGAAAAATACTTTAGATGAGCAAATAGAAAATTTTCATCATCGACCAGAAAGACAAACTGTGGAAAATTTGCAGGAAAAGTTGACTACTTTAAGTCTACGTTTAGATGAATTATTGGCTGTAAATAATCCGGTAAAATCGACTGCGGTACAAGATAAATTATCAGAGGAAATCTCAGAGAATTATCAAGAATATGAAAATCAATTAGTATTCGATAGCTCTGGCATTCGTGGTGTATTAATTGAGGCATTGTCAACAGTTGAATCACGATTAATTATTGTTTGTCCGTGGTTTACTTCCAAGGGTATTGATGAAAGTTTACTGGAGAAATTTAAGGGTTTTTTAGACAGGGGTTGCCAAGTAGATATTGGTTGGGGATATTTAGGAGATGGTTCAAATATTGGCAAGGGTTGGAAATATAATGCTTTGACAGATTTACAGGAATTAGAGAAAAGTTATCCTGGTTTATTTCGGTTGAAGCTATTAGGAACTCACGAAAATTTTCTGGTTTGTGATGAAAAGTTTGCTTTTGTAGGAAGTCATAATTTTTTGGCTTCTGGCGACCAAAGTTGGGAACGAGAAGTGGGGATTATTAGTAGCGATCGCCAAATTATTGAAGGATTAATTAATCGTTTTAATAATGCTGAAGTTTTGGAGTTAGCAGAAATTAATCGCAGGTTTGCAGCAAGTGTGAAAAGTTTGGATGAGGTGGAATATTTGTCTAGAGTTATTGATGAAAATGAAATGGAATTTCAGGATTATTTGATGGTGGTAGATGAGGATGAAGAGGAGGAAGAATTGGAAGAATTTAAGGAGGAAGAGGAAAGTCAACAACCTGTGGTTAGTGCTGAGGAATTTTTGCGTAGATATAATGAAGGAGAACGAGATTTTACTGGGATTAATTTGGCAGGTGTAGATTTGAGTGGAAAGTCTTTTAATGATTCAACATTGAATTTGAGTAATGCTAATTTTAATGGTGCAAATTTGAGTAGTGCAGATTTAAGGTCTTTTAACTTGACAGGAGCAAAATTTAAAAGTGCTAACCTCTCTGAAATTAAGTTGTATTCAGCAAATATAAGTCAAGCTAAGTTCATTAATACCAATTTGAATAAAGCACAAATGAGTTCTGTGAAATTAGAAAAGGCAAAGTTCAGAAATGTGAATCTTAACGAGACTAATTTAGAGTCTGCAAATTTTACCGAGGCTAACTTGAACGGAGTTAATTTTAGTAATTCTAAAATTTCAAACGATGCCAACTTCAGTAGTGCAAATGTGAAAAAAGCAAATTTGAGTGGATTGAATTTGAGAAATGCGAATTTTACTAATGCAGATTTGAGTCAAGCTGATTTAAGTAGAGCTAATTTACTAAACGCAAATTTTGCAGGAGCCAACCTACAAATGGTAACAATAAATCAAGCACTTTCTAGTGAGGCAACTGTTTTTCCAAAAGGTTTTAATCACACTAAATTAGGTGTTTATTTGCTTGCTCCTGATGTTTCATTAAAAGCAGTAAACTTAGCTGGTTATGACTTAAGCTATTTACACTTGAGAAGAGCTAACTTAGAAGGAACAAATTTTAATTCAACAAATCTGAATAGCTCAGATTTAAGTGATACTAACTTAGCTAATGCTCAGTTAATAAAAGCAAATTTGGTTAGCACAAAATTTGTTGAAGCTAATCTCAAGAAAGCTAATTTTAGTGAAGCATCTATAGAAGGTGCAGACCTAAGATTAGCAGACCTTAGTCAAATAGATTTTGCTCATGCTAAATTACATAATGTTAATTTAACAGCAGCAAACCTTAGTCAAACAAATTTTGCTCATGCTAACTTATATGATGTTAATCTAACAGCAGCAAATCTTAGTCAAGCTGACTTGAAAAATGTGCATAATTTTAATCAAATTAATCTTAGTGGTGCTAACTTAACTGAGGCAAATTTAGTCGGTTTATCTTTAAGTAGTCAAAAAGTTACAGGTGTTAATTTAAGCAAGGCAAAACTTTGTGGCACAAATTTAAGTAACACTAACTTGAGTAATGCCAACTTAACTTCAGCAGACTTGCGCGGAGCAAATTTAAGTGGCGCTAACCTAGAAAATGCCAATCTAAAAGAAGCAAATATAGGTGGTGCAAATTTTGGAGAAGACGATAAGAAAGCCAACCTAACAGATACAATAATGCCAGACGGTTCAATTCACGAATAATATAAATAGTAGGTTGGGTTGACCTTAAGGAAACCCAACAAAAAATTTCGTAGCTGTGCATAGTAATATTACAGAAGAAATATTTGAAACACAAGAGATTGCTTCCTTCCACTTCGTTCCAGTCGCAATGACTTTACAGTTAGTCTAGACATAACATGACTCCTGACTCCTTCTTTCATTCTGACTCCTGACTCCTTCTTTCATTCCACGAATAATATAAATAGTAGGTTGGGTTGACGTTAAGGAAACCAAACAAAAAAATCTGTTAGTCTTGCAATAGTAATCTTAGAAATATTAGATAGAAATAGCTGAAGAAATTAAAGTTAAACACGATGTAGCGGCGGGTTTTTTAGACTAAATTGTTGATTTTTCAAGTTTCAGCT
>NZ_LGSU01000926.1 GCF_002260545.1 Hydrocoleum sp. CS-953
CTCTATAATAATAGTAATAGCCAATAATTAGATAACAAACCTAGTACAAAAAAATCTTTTAGTAACTAATATATTAAATCAAACATATTATGATTATGCAACTACCTATTGCCATTGGCACAATTCTACAAAACCGCTATCGCGTGATTAGTATTTTAGGTCAAGGCGGATTTTGTCGTACCTATCTAGCAGAAGATACAGGTCGTTTTAATGAACGTTGCGCCCTCAAAGAATTTATTCCCCAACAGACAAATGCTAATGCAGTAGCAAAATCTCAAGAACTATTTTCTCGCGAAGCAACAATTCTTTACCAAATTCAACATCCCCAAATTCCCAAGTTTAGAGCTACCTTTGAGGAAAATCAACGCCTCTTCTTATTACAAGATTACGTCGAAGGCAAAACCTATCGCACTATATTACAAGAGCGTCAAGTGACAAATAGTTTGTTGTCAGAAGTAGAAGTGCTAACCTTTTTAAGACAAATGTTACCCGTATTAGCTCATATTCACAATTTTGGCATCATTCACCGAGACATATCTCCAGACAATATCATTAGGCGTGAAAGCGACCAAATGCCAGTATTGATAGACTTTGGTGTAGTTAAAGAAATAGCCACAAAAGTTCAATCTCCCGACTTAACTGTACCTTTGACAAATGTAGGCAAATTTGGCTACGCTCCCTGGGAACAAATTCAATTGGGAAGAGCAACAGCAAATAGCGATCTATATGCTTTGGCAGTTACGACAGTTGTACTATTGACTGGAAAAGAACCCCAAGAATTAATCGATCAAACTACATTAACCTGGAATTGGCAACGGTGGGTAACAGTTAGTTCAGGGTTAGCTGAAATTATCGAGAAAATGTTAAGTCGTCAACCAGGCGATCGCTTCCAGTCTGTCACTGAAGTAGGACAAGCTTTGTCAACATTACCTGGTGTAAAATTTCAGCATTTACCTACTATTAACCAAGAACAAAATAACTTTTCTCCTTCCCAAGAAGTGACAGTAGGTGGAACTCAAAATCACAATACTAATAATGATAATGATAGCTTTTTTGATAATCATAAGTGGGGTGCAACTGCATTAGTGGCAATATTAGTTGTATTATGTGGGGTAGCTTCTTGGGGTGGAGTGAATTTTATCCTCAAGCGCAGACAACAACAACCTCAACTTGAGGAAGCAACTGAAATTAATCCCATACCAGTACCAACTTTACCAACTATCCCCCCTACTCCATCATCCCCATCTCCAACAGCTACATCAACATCATCACCATCACCTACGGTAACACCACCACCAATTGTTCCTGCACCATCCCCAACACCAGAAATAACAGTGACACCATTACCCACACCCTCTGCTATTTCTGAAACTCCACCAAAATTAGTTACCTCTGAGGAACGTCTCAATATATTGCCTGGGGAACCTATATCTATTGAGGGTAATTTGAAAGGGAATGAAACTATTAACTATATAATTTCTGGTAGTCAGGGGCAAAATTTGAATTTATTAGTGACAGGGGAAGGGGTATTAATGAGTATATTGGGAGCAGATGGGGGAGCAATAGATGAAGTTTCAGAGCAAGTATCTATTTGGAAAGGAAAGTTGCCCACAGATGGTGACTACAAAATAATTCTCACTCCTTTACCTGGTTTACCTGGTACTGACTATAAATTAGATATTAATTTAATTAATCCCATACCTAAATTTACTCCTACTGCAACTCCAGAAGCAACAGACTCACCTGTACCTACTACTATTCCAGAAGTAATAGACTCACCTGCACCTACTGCAACTCCAGAAGCAACAGACTCACCTATACCTACTACTGCTCCAGAAGCAACAGACTCAACTGTACCTACTGCAACTCCAGAAGCAATAGACTCACCTGTACCCATACCACTCAATAAACCTTCTAAGAAACAGATATTAAAACAATTTCCCATATCAACCCCACTTGAAAAACTCAATAAATCTCCAAAGAAACAAACAGCGACTCCAGAAGCAACGGAAACACCATTACCAACTGTTACAGAATAAACTTCATTGGAGGAGTCAGGAGGGAAGAGGAGGGAATTTAAAGCTATACAGATATGATATTTACCTAAAAAAAATTTAGCAGAAATTACAGCAATTTCGGAGTTAGTGAGGTACAAAATTTTTTTATTTGTTAAAGACTGGAAGTCTATTAGTAATTCTGGTAACACAAGCATCCTGCTTGTTACAGGCTGGAAGCCTGTGTTACAAATAAGCATCCTGCTTGTTACAGGCTGGAAGCCTGTGTTACAAATAAGCATCCTGCTTGTTACAGGCTGGAAGCCTGTGTTACAAATAACTGTACCTCACCATCCTCAAAAGTGCTGTAAGTCAACGAAACTTAGTATAATTTTAACTTGAACAGGACTTATAACCAGAAAAAATCAGGTATGTTTATCAACAAATTTACAGCTTTAATCATAACTGTGTTTTTAGGGCTAATATGTTTACTAATCAATCCTATGTCAGCACAAGCTGTAACATTTCCATGTAGCGCAGGTGAATTAGTTACAAACCCTGCTAATAGACACAATTATTGCTTAACAAATCCTGCTAAATGGACGGAAGCAGAGGCAGAAGCAATAGCAGTAGGAGGTAATCTCATAACGATTAATAATCAAGCTGAACAAGATTGGGTATTGCAAACATTCGGTAACACAAACCACTATTGGATCGGTTTCACTGATGAGAACATTGAAGGTAATTTTGAGTGGGTTAGTGATACAACAAGTTCCTATGAAAATTGGCTACCCGGTGAACCCAATAACGGTTACTCTTACGCTAACCAGAATTACGCAACGATGAACTGGAATGAAAAAGGTAGTTGGAACGACTTGAATAACAACGGTGTTTGGTCTAATTGCGATAATACATCTCAATTTCCCGATCAAGATAACTATGTTGACAATCCTGCTTCTGCTTGTGAGAGTGGGTTTCTGCCTCTAGCTGGTATTGTAGAAATCGAAACGACAGGCGCTTTAATTCAAGGGATGATCTGGAATGACATTAATGGTGATGGCGATCGCGATAATGGCTTAGAAATTCCTGTTGCCAATGTTAAAATTTATCTAGATTTGAATCAAAATGCGGCGCTTGACGATGATGAACCCACCCAGACAACAAATTCTGATGGCGAATACATATTTACTGCTTTGGAAGCAGATACTTATATTGTGCGAGAAGTTAACCCCACCGGGTTTAAGCAGACTTATCCNAATGGTGATGGCGATCGCGATAATGGCTTAGAAATTCCTGTTGCCAATGTTAAAATTTATCTAGATTTGAATCAAAATGCGGCGCTTGACGATGATGAACCCACCCAGACAACAAATTCTGATGGCGAATACATATTTACTGCTTTGGAAGCAGATACTTATATTGTGCGAGAAGTTAACCCCACCGGGTTTAAGCAGACTTATCCTGCTAAGGAAACTAAACCAGGTAATGGATATGCTGATGTAATTTTAGATTTCTCGGATAGTGGTGCAGGACCAATTCCCGGGCCTTATGGGATTAATGGCGGTTTGCCAGAAGTGTTAGCAAAAAAACGATACAATATTGAAGTTGTTAGTCCAGATGTTGTTTTAGGAGCGCCTCCACCAAGTCCGATAATTGTGAAAAATCCTGAAGTAGACTTTCTGACTTTACCAAGAGGTGCTTCAGTGACAGTAGGATTTAATGATGAGATGATTATTGATGGTCCTGGTGATGATATCTTGATTCATACTGTAGATCGACGTTTTGCAGCTAATGAAAATGCGGATATTTTTGTGAGTGCTGATGGAATTAACTTTACATTTCTAGGAAGGGTAAATGCTAGGGGTCGTCTGAATTTAGATTTAGCTTCGATTAGATTTAGTGAGGCTGTTAAAGCACTTAAGGTTGTTGGAGTAGATCAATTAGGTGGTATACCAGGTTTTGATTTAGTTAGTGTGGAAGCTTTGCCAGGTAGTGTTAGTTATCCTGAGTTTCATACTATTACTCTAGAGGAAGGGGCAACCGTTGAGAATATTAACTTTGGTATAGTGCTATGTCCAAGTCAAAAGTCAAAAGTCAAAAGTTAAAAGTAAGATTTTGTAGTTCATTATTGTAGTCTAGTAGGGTGCGTGAGACGGCTAAGATTTAGACTATGAAAGGTATTTAACCATCCGTCCTAACGCACCATTGAATATGTATCAGTTGGTCTAGTAAGGTGCGTTAAATCATTGGGGGCGGGTTTATCCAATTTTAGGTGAAAACTCATTAATTTAAGGGAGAAACCCGCCCCTACTATTGCAACAAAGCCATGAAACAGTCTACTACAAAAGGTACAAGAGCTTAGTCAAAGCAAGAATTTAACTTCTGACTTTTAACTTCTGACTTTAGCTATAATGCTCCAGTGTTTCTAATAATTTTTGTTTGATGCGCGATCGCAATTTTTCTGGAGATACCACTACACAGTCTGCTCCATACTGAAGCACTTCTCGGAAAAACCAAAACGTATTAGATACTCGTCTGACTACTCGTCGCACTCGTTTGTCACCTTCTAACCATTCTGGAGGGATAATATCATTAGACTTTGATTTATAAGCAAAAGCTAATCCTCTAAGCAAGTGCATTTCTACCTCAATATAATCTAAACTGGGCAACCATTTCCCATCTATCGGTACAATGGCAGTTTCGGGAAGACGATCTAAACGCAGACTCCAGTTGTGCATTAGTTCCGGTATATCTAAGTTGCCTTCGGTTTCCTCACACCAACATTCTAAATATTCCCGTTTCTCGCGGTGGTTAATTTCTGCATGACGAACAGTGAAATTCCACAGACGACTTGCTGCATCCTGATACGATAACTGAAAAGGTTGTTGGCGACGGATATAACTATCAATTTCTAAACGCCAGGGAGGGGGTGAGTTATCTAAAAATTTTTCTATTTTTTGACGCTGGGGTATTGACAGTTCGCTACGTTCTAATAATAAGTTAGCAATAATTTTAGCTTCTTCAATTTTGCCTCCGTCAGTCAAAATTCCCACTATTTTGACTAGGATTTTAATGCGTAATTCTGACCAGTTATTGTTAGGGGCAATTTTGAGTTGACGACGAGCGATCGCTTCTATTAATCCAGAAATATTTGCACGTTCTCCCCACAGATAACCCCATTCTTGGGCCAGGGTTAACAATTCTGTTTTGTCTCTCTCGGAAATGGACAAAGTGATGGACTTACCTTTTCGACTCATTTTATACGGACACTTTTTAAGTATATATCTTGCATATTTCTATTTTCAGGGATTATTATAGGAATATCAATAAGTAACGGACACTTTATCAAGAAGGATAATTTACTTAAAGATTGGGTAAATAGTTTTATTGCGTATATCGCAATAGGAATTTTTGCTTAGTTTGATTTGGGAGAAAATAGTGAATGTTTTTTATTGCGTATATCGCAATAGG
>NZ_LGSU01000927.1 GCF_002260545.1 Hydrocoleum sp. CS-953
CCCAGACAGAAAAACTTTCCGAAAAGTTTAGTACATATGCAAAATTGTTTGACTGGCTTTTTGTGTTCTGTACCTCACAAACTTGTAATCTACTGTATCTATTGTTTTATTCCAATTCAGGAGAGAATATTGTTTTCAAGAATTTAGAATTTAGAATGCGCGAATTTAGAATTTAGAATTACCTCTCCTTGAAAACGGATAGGATTGACGAACAGGAAAATTTTTATTTATTATCCCCTTAAAAGGGGAGGCTTTAAACCACAATATTTCGGTAAATATATATAAGCTATAATGGTAAATCAAACATCATAATTTCATCAGTCGTGGGGTGTATCTAGAATATCTGGCTCTGCTAATAGAGAGCTAGTTTTTACCTAAATATAGCTATTTATTTATATTACTGACAAATGTTTAAACTTTTCGGTAAACATCAAAATACCATCCTGAAAACTATCAAGCATTGGCTATTAGAAAACAGCCGAGTATTAATAACAGCATCAACCTCTGCTGGTATCGTCATACTTTTGCGCTCATTAGGTCTTTTGCAAACTTGGGAATGGGCGCTTTATGATAATTTTTTTCGTCTTAGACCTACAGAATCTTTCGATTCTCGTATTGTAATTGTAGGAATTGATGAAGCAGACCTACAAAAGTATGGTCACCCCATTAACGATCAATTACTAACTGAATTACTGTACAAATTAAACTCCCTTCAACCTCGTGCCATTGGTTTAGATATATATCGTGATTTACCTCAAGAACCAGGTTATAAAAATTTAGTAACAGCCCTAGAAAATATCCCTAATATAATTGGTATTGAAAAAATAGGAATAGACAATAATTTGGGAATCAAAGCTCCTACTATTTTGGAGCAAAAACAACAAGTAGGTTTCAACAATCTAATTATAGATGCTGATGGAATAATTCGTCGTAGCTTTCTCTATATGTTCCCAGAAAATGACAAATTTCTTGAAAGTTTTCCACTGAAACTTGCTTTAATTTACCTTAAAGCAGAAGGAATTGAGCCAGAAAAAGCTAATAAATCTAATGATTTGCAGCTAGGTCCAGCAGTATTTCATCGTTTGAAAATAAATGATGGAGCTTATATTAGAGCTGATGCAGGTGGCTATCAATTTTTAGTAAATCCTAGAAAACAAGATAGCTTTCATATAGTTACCATGAATGATTTACTATCTGGAAACATCTCTCCAAAGTTGTTCAAAGATAAGATTATTATTATTGGTTATACTGCTATTAGTGTCAAAGATTTGCACCTCAATTCTTATAGCACTCGTTTATTTAGCTCCCCACAAAAAATATCTGGTGTAGAACTACACGCTAGTTTTTTGAGTCATATTTTGAGTTCAGCACTTGATGGTAGAGCCAATATTAAAGTTTTACCTGAACCTTTAGAATGGTTATTGATTATTGTTTTTTCTGGGATAGGTGCTAATTTAAGCTGGAAATTATTATTACCCAAAAAATCTATTTTAATAACACTATTTATCGGTATTAGTATTACAGGAATTTCTTATGTTAGCTTTATTTATGGTGGTTGGTGGTTGCCTGTAATTCCAACCATTTTTTCTCTTAGTGGATCTGCTGCTATGATTATGTTTCATCTTGCTCACTTAAGAGAAGAATGGCAGAAATCTACAGAATTTTTACAGTCAGTTATTAATGCAATTCCTGACCCTATTTTTGTTAAAGATAAGTATCATCGTCGTATTGTTTTGAATGAAGCTTATGGTAAATTTATCGGCTGCTCTATAGATAAGTTACTCATTAAAACAGATTATGAATTATTTCCTCCTAATGAAGCTAATATATTTTGGCAACAAGATGAGTTAGTATTTCAAACCAGTCAAGAACAAGAAAACGAAGAATATTTTACAGATGCTCAGGGAATTACCCATATAATTGCTACTAAAAGAACTCTCCATCAAGATGCAGCAGGAAATTTATTTCTAGTAGGAGTAATTAGAGATATTACTGAACGTAAAAAAATGGAGGAAAACCTAAAAGAAGCAGCAGCAAGATTAGAGCTAGATAATGCCCAACTGAAGCAATTAGGAGATAGTTTATACCATCAGGCTCATCACGATCCTCTCACAGGATTGCCTAACCGTAAACAATTTTATGAGTGTTTGAGTCAAGCTATTGAGTGGGCAAATTTGAATGAGAAAATGGTTGGTTTACTCTTTCTAGATCTGAATGGGTTTAAAGCTGTTAATGATACCTTGGGTCATGCTATAGGAGACTTACTCTTAACAGAAGTAGCACAAAGACTTCAAGGGTGCTTAAGAGGAAGTGATACAGTGTCTAGACTTGGAGGTGATGAGTTTACTGTAATTTTACCAGGTATTCCAGGAAAACTGGGAGCATCCAGGGTAGCTGAAAAAATTCGTCATACAATTAATCAACCTTTCAAACTAGAAGACAATACTTTATCTGTGGGAACCAGTATTGGGGTTAGTTTGTATCCTCTTGATAGTGAAGACATTGACCAACTAATTAATCACGCTGATACTGGTATGTATGAAGATAAGAAAAAATACAAGAAATAACTTTAATTAAATAAAAGCTTGATTAGATTTTGATGCTAATTTAAAACAAGTTAAATCTAGCAAGACATTATTAATTTCTGGCTCTAGTAATTCTCACCCTTGGTGAGATAGACAAGTTTTTGACTTTAGGGAATAGGGAATTAAAGAATAGAAAAAATACTATACCTCATTAATATGAGAAAGGGTATAATCATTGATTAGATTAATTTAATATTTTAGAGACTTTTTTTAACTAAATATTAAAGGTCGAATAGGGCAATGGATTGAAATCCTACGCTTTAGATCAAAGGGTAAGAGTTTGACGACCAAAACCCTAAAGTTAAAATATCAAATACTTACGCTTTTTTGCTACTGCCCTGTTAAGCTGTTAAGCTATTACCGAAAAATTAAGGTATAAACCCTCTCAATTCATGGAGAAAAAAGCGGTCGTTTTCGGCGCTTGAGCCGACATGTTTGCGGAGCATTCCGGAACGGAAAACGCTTCGCGACATGAATTGCTCGCATGACCTTAGGATGAGATGGCGTTAGTGGAGCCCTAAAAGTCATCTCCCGACCAAGAGAATAAAAAAAATCCTTTTAGTCAATCCTTCTATCACAGAAGAGGTAATTATTAATTATTAATTCTTAATTCTTATTAATTATTAATTATTAATTATTCATTGTTGCACTATACCCTTTTTTATATATCCTTGACAAATATATTTTGTTTACAAACAATTTATTACTGTAGGAATTTTTGAAAGTTTTCTGTTTTGCAGCTCGAGCAAGGAATGTTTATGTAGCTCCGTCAATAATTTTGTCCTGGTTTAGACTTACACTTGAGTATATTTCCAGGTTTAGTAGGTAAAACTGATGGCCATCAACCAGCAGGTTTGATCTAGCTAAAATTTTGGACATATATATGATAGTTTGTGCAGCTCCACTTTCTCTAGATTTAGGTATATAAGTGTAAATACTGATATAATATTATTATCATCCAAGTTTATATTGTAGGCTTCATGTTTACAGGGAAAAATAGCCAAATTTCCAGAAGTCTGTGCCAATTAATTCTAATTACTAAACGGTTTACTTGCCAGGAAAGTAACTTAATCTAGATAGTCTTTTTATCGTTGCTATCAGGGGATAACTTTATATGAATACTCTACTACTTATAAAAAGGATAACTTTCTTAACTTTCACTCTAAGCTTAAGTATCATACCCAAACAAGTGATGGCACTACCAGATATAAGCCATTACCCTCATCAAGTTGATACAGATGTTGATACTTGTTATTTGAACCTATTGTTAGATAAATCAAATATTTCTATTGTTTCTCAAAAAGGATATGAACCCAGAAACGACGACGGTGAAGGAACACCAGAGGGAGAGAACTCTAACCAAGGTGGAGGAGGGCGTTGAATTATATTACCTACTAATCTGGCTTTAGTTTGAAGTATTATTTTAAAAATTTATACAGTAGTAGAAATATAATCTCAGCTTTTAATTAAAATTAAGAGATTAGAGAGTATCGATCGACACCTAGTGAGGTAAGCTTCTAAGTCACCTGTATTGGTCTAACCTAAAATAAATGTAGCCAAGCATACTGAGAGATTATATTTCAAGAGAATTTATTTTGTCTGGTAAATCCCATTAAATTTTTTACACCAAAATAATACATATAGTGCAATCCTATAGTTGGTTTTTCCTAAGTAAACTCCTAATTTGAAGCTTGACTATAGTCTGGGCTGAGTATTTAGTATTTATGATTGATCGACTAACTATTTATAGGGGTGTAGGAACACATTCCCAATCTGATGATTGAGGAATTTAATAGATTCTATTCCTTCACCCCCAATTTTTAATCAATTATTACACAGCAAGATTAAAAACGGACTAATATTTTTAATATTTAGTCTTTAGTCGTATGAACCAGTATTCAATCTATAGTTACCTTCATTAAAGTCATCACTAGGTGAAGTGACTTTAAAATTTTTAAGATTTGCTTCTAAAAGCTTTTTCTGACGTTCAGTTAAATCAGGAATTTCTAGCACATCTTCTACTTTTTCGTAAGGAGCATTGTCTACTATCTTCGCAGCTATAGTAGGAAACATTCCCCGGTATTTCCGAAAGCTTCTTAAAGGACTATTGTTAAGATCGAGCTTTTCAACACCCATCTCTCCTAATTTTTCGTCTGCCTTGTTAACCTTTCCAGCTTCTACTGCTAAAATTGAAGTGGAAGGCCATGCAGTTAGATTTAAGTTACTTGCTTGAGCTTGGTGGTATGGTAGTCCCATAAAACCCAAACATAACCCAAATATTGCCAGCACTAGGGCTATTTGCTTCATTCTTGTATTTCTCCCAATATTTATATACACAGCTTTTGAAATTCTCCCAACACCTTTCGTGACTACAACAGCTTTGAGAGAAGCTTTACCTTAACAAAACGCAAAGCTTCTGGTGCAGGATTTTTCAGAGTAAACTCTCGAGTTTCCTATCTTAATCCAGCCTTAAGTAGACAAAGCTCGAAAAAGCCCAATCTTCCCCAAGACTGATCCACAGGCAATTGGTTTAATGTCCACCAAGCGCCCGCAGTCAGACAACTTAAATACGCAGGAATTTCTTTGACCACAATAACTTGCCTTGGTTTGTGGTTGACCTCCAGCAAAGGTTTTTTGGGTTTTAAGTTTCACCGCGCGATATGAAATGCGTTTTCCAGCTTTCCATAGAAAAGCTTGTCCGAAGGAGGCGCCATACCTCTAGGATTTTCATTATGCGCTTTACCGCTATGGCTATATTACCAGATTGTTGTGTTGTTTTTTTCCGATAATTTGGGTCTAAAGCTTCCCCTTCCTTGGGGGACTTTTGTTGTATCAGGTTAGGTCAAATACCTTTGGTGAGGGTGGTGGTACATAGTAATGGTAGAGAG
>NZ_LGSU01000928.1 GCF_002260545.1 Hydrocoleum sp. CS-953
GGTATATACTACTAACCTTAGAAAAGAAGGAGAGTACAATAATCTACACTAGAAAAAAAATCAAAAGAATTTATTAATTTTATCTATTTTTCAGCATACAAAAATGCTTAAATCTAGGTAAAAGTTAGCCCCAACCAATATTCAATCTAAACATAAATTGAGTAAATTGAAACTATAGAGAGCTGACTAAAAAATATGAAAAATACTACCAGAGATTACCGTCATATCCAATTCTGCGAAGGTCACTCAAAAGTAGACATTCCCCAACTCATAGCATTATTTAATTCAGCAGCTATCTGGGCAAAAAATAGAAAAATAGAAGACTTAGAAATAGCCATTGCCAACAGCAGCCCAGTCGTCAGCGTATGGAATAACAAAACAATGATAGGTTTTGGTCGCGCCACATCAGATTGCGTATATAGAGGTACAATTTGGGATATAGTAATTCACCCAAACTATCAAGGAGGAGGACTAGGACGAAAATTAGTTGAAACAATCTTAAGTCATCCACGAATGTGTCATGTAGAAAGAGTTTACCTAATGACAACCTATCAACAAAACTTCTACAAACGAATCGGATTTCAACAAAATCAAACCACAACAATGATATTGCACAATCAACCCATAGAAGGAGAAATCGAATTAACCACTAGAAATAAACATCACTACTTGCCACAGAAACTTAACTCTCACCACCCTCTCTACTCATAGGAATCGAACATTGAGTCCGATTAAAATTAGACTCTTCACCCTCAGAAGGAGTCGCCAGAACCTCCAAACGTCCATTCATCATTCCCAANCTAGAAATAAACATCACTACTTGCCACAGAAACTTAACTCTCACCACCCTCTCTACTCATAGGAATCGAACATTGAGTCCGATTAAAATTAGACTCTTCACCCTCAGAAGGAGTCGCCAGAACCTCCAAACGTCCATTCATCATTCCCAACAAAGTTTGATTCATTAACAACCTCATACCAGGAGAAAGCTGAAAATCAGCACTCATATTTTTTTCAGCTTTCTCCTCAAGATTATGATTATGCTTGAGTAAATCCCAAGACTCACTCCAAGCACTAACAGAACGTTGATCGTCAATCCAAATATGAACATAACCAGACTCCTCAGCAGGATGAACAGAAACATTCACACTACCTTCATCCATTTGAGCGATCGCCGTATCAATCAAACTCACCAAAACCTGCTTCAGACAAGACTCATCCGCCAAAACATAAACATCCGCTTCAGGAGGTGATATTTGCAAACGAATACTACGGTTAGCAGCCTGCATATAAGTTAAATTTTCCACCGCCTCAAACACCTGACTTAGCTGCAGCGACTCTATATTTACCCTCTCAGTACCATGTTCCGTTTTAGCCACATAAATAATCTCATCCATTAACCCCAAAGTTTTCAAAGCAGAATTATAAGCTTGGTTTACAAACTCACGTTCCTCCTCCGGATCATCAGCTAAATCAGAAATAACTAACTGTAGTCCACCAATCATACTATTAATCGGCGATCGCAACTCATGAGCAGTTCGAGCCAAAAAACCAGCCTTAAACTTACTCATTTCAGAAGCCATTTGATATGCTAGTTGAGTATGTTTCAGTTGCTCTAAAATATACTCAACCTCCTCAGAATCAGAATTAGATTCTTCAGGAGATGACACCACAGAAGACATTGATAAATTCTGACTTTCTTGCCTAGACCATAACCTACTAACTATTAACCCCAATCCAAATCCTAATGCCAAAAAGAAAAAATCGTTCCAACCCATTCCACTAAAAATACTAAATTTTTTAACAGTACCTTAAAATTTTATAGCACTATGCAAATAGGGCGCGGACATTTATAAATGCTCTCTCCAAGCATCAGGGATTACTTTTGACTTTTGTACGAGCGAATGGCCATTCGCCCCTACTGACTTTTGACTTGCGCGTAGCGCTACAACTTTACCGCTCCCTGACGCAAAATTTCCCAACCAGCAATTCCATTCCACTTAGCAACAGTCGAAGGGACCCCAGAAGCCAACCTCATCTCCTGACTTTGGTACAACGAAAGAACCAACACATCTGGAAATTGACTACTAATTTCTGCCATTCGCTCTAAGGTCGGCTGGCCTGATAAATTAGCACTCGTAGTCGCTAAAGGTCCAGTTTTAGCCATTATCTCTCTAGCAATATCGCAATTAGGAATCCTAAGTCCAATTGTAGTGGGATTAACAGGATTCATTACCCTAGGCACTATTTCGGCAGCAGGCAGCACCAAAGTCAACTGCCCCGGCCAATACTCTTCAGCCACCCCTTGCCATAACTGTAACTCTTCATCACTTCCATCAACATAAGGCCACAAAGATTCAGCAGTTGCACCCATTAAAATCAAAGGTTTATCTTGACTGCGGCCTTTCGCTTGAAAAATTAAATCTGCTTTCTCAGGTCGAGCTGCTAATGCTGGTACAGTATCAGTAGGAAAACTTACTAAATTACCAGAAATCGCTCCCTCAATTAGAACATCAATAGGTACTAAACTCATTTATTTTGATTTTCATTTTTTAATTTTTTGAAAAATTTTAGGTAATTCCAGCATCTGTAGCAAAAAAAGCTTCAGCCAGGGGAGCTTAAGAAAATGATTTAAGCTTCAGATTCAATTATCCCAAGCAGTTGCCCCCATTAAAATTAAAGGTTTATCTTTAGTGAGACAAAAATTAAATCTCCTCTGTCAGGTCGAGCTGCCACTGTTGGTACAATGTTAGTAAGAAAGCCCATAATCTCACCAGAAATTCCTCCTTTAATTAGAATCTCAATAGACACGAAATAAATTTATTTTGATTTTCATTTTTTAATTTTTTGAAAAATTTTAGGTAATGTCAGCATCTCTAGCAAAAAAAGCTTCAGCCAGGGGAGCTTAAGAAAATGATTTAAGCTTCAGATTCAATTATCCCAAGCAGTTACGTTAGTCAACCCTCATTCAAATTAAAGGTTTATCTTGACTGCGACCTTTCGCTTGAAAAATTAAATCTGCTTTCTCAGGTCGAGCTGCCAGTGTTGGTACAATATCAGTAAGAAAGCCCATAATCTTACCAGAAATTCCTCCTTTAATTAGAACCTCAATAGACACGAAATAAATTAATTTTGATTTTTATTTTTTAATTTTTTGAAAAATTTTAGGTAATTCCAGCATCTGTAGCAAAAAAAGCTTCAACCAGGGGAGCTTAAGAAAATGATTATTACTTTAAGTAGCTATAAGCTTTTCCTGAAGGAATGCTCCGCAAATAGCATTTAGCAGGACCGCTAAAAATTCAATAGTTTAAGTCCCCCACTATAGTGAGTGGTGCGTGTTAATAGGGACACCTTGAGAAACTGATAGCTGTTAACAGAGTTCCGACCCAGGAGGCTAGCTAAGTGCTGAGTGCTACTTCAAATAAGCCATAACAAAGCGATCGACCCCCTCAAGATCCGGAAAAATCTCAACCCGACAATAAGCTCCATTATCTTCCAACATTTTAGCCACCTTTTCCCCTTGTCCATCCATCATCTCCACCAACCAAACACCACCAGAAACCAAATATAGTGGAGCCGTTTCAACTAAAAATCTAATACAATCTAGGCCATCAACACCACCATCAAGAGCCAAACGAGGCTCATGCTTCCTAACCTCTACTTGCAAAGTAGAAATCATACAACTAGGAATATAAGGAGGATTAGCCACCATCCCACTCACCCGACCCCGCAGATGCTCCAGAGGTTGCCACCAAGAACCCTCATAGAAATTAATTCTATGAGCCAAACCCAACTTAACAGCATTCTGTCTAGCAATAGCCAAAGCTGCCGGACTACAATCAACAGCATAAATCGAAGCATCTGTCAAGATATCCGCTAGACCACAAGCGATCGCCCCACTACCAGTTCCCAGATCCACCCAAATTCCTTGTCCAAGATCCGAAACAGCATTCGTAGCAACCACAACCAGATCGATTAAACACTCAGTTTCCGGTCTAGGAATCAAAACCCCAGAACCCACCTCCAAACAAAAATTCCGCCAATAAGTAACCCCAGTTAAATATTGAAGCGGAACCCTATCCTCCAAACGTCGGCGCCAAAGACCATCCAACTCAACTAAAGAAAGCTTCATTGAAACATTAGGCCAATCTTTAAAAGACTCCAAACGCAGCGTTAATCTATCCAGTCCAGCAAACTCCTGTAACAATAAATCAACCTCAGCAACAGATATACCTAGCCTCAAAGCATCAGTCTTAGTCTGACAATACCATCGCCAAAGTTCTAGACCTGAAACCACACACTTCCAGGAAAAATCCATCTATCGATCGCCAAGAATATCAACTTATTAATTACCAGAATTACCAGATTGTTTTAACTTTTGTACAAACTCCAAAGACTCCCGAGGAGGAATAAAAATAATTTTTTCCAAGAAAGGATCATCATCATTCTCCAAAGCATTAATCACACCCTCAAGATTCACAACCTCAATCTTCACAGAAGAAAAAACATCAGGTTGTTGAGTTTTAGCCCGCTCCAACATTCCTTGCAAATCTTCCTTATTAAAAAACATAGGAATAACTTGCTTTTCCCCCCGCTGAATCGTCAAATATCCATCATCAGGTCCACCCTTAGCGATAAACAAAGGTACCCCATTAAACTGGTTAACATCCTGACCACTTTTCTCAAGTAAAGCCTTAGCAGATTCAACCTGTCTTTTGATTGGAACATAAGCAAATTGTAGTTTCTGACCATTCTGTTGTGTAGATTGGCTCATTTCATAAACTTCACCCAGAGAGACAGGAACAACCTTAACCGTAGCCGCCAAATCAGGATTTTCTCCTTTTAATTTATTAACAAAAGCATCTGCATCACTCTTACTAATAAAAACTCCCGCCACAGAAGAATTATCGTCATTACCTTCTCTTTTAATCGAAGCTACAAGAGGAGAGCCATTTTGATCGGTGATCGTAAAGACAGGTACAGGAGTTAACTTCTGTAAAACTTCTTTCTCAGGCAGTGCTAATGCAGACATATCTTTCAGGGATGGTCCTATCAAAGTGCTAGCCACTATTCCTAATACTGCACTTAAGCGAACTAATGACTTCATAAATTCTCCTGTTTTCTTAAAATATTGCAATTTCAAAAACTATGAACATCAAACAACCACAAAATAAATGCAAAAAACACTTCAGTTTTTCGTTCAATCTGCGACTAATTAATATGATTTAATGTTTTTCAAAGACCAATATCAGGCCAATTATGACAAGGGTTTATTCTATAAAAATCCGATTCAGAATCTTTTTTACTCTTCTTGGCAAAACATCTATCTAACTATTTTTTATTAATCTCAAAAAATCATTTATTCTCTAGAAAGTTCAACCATTCAAACCATCAATTATTTAAGCTGAACCAGATTTATCGTTAATCATAAAATTAAATTATTTTGTTATTCACTGATCATAACTCTACAAAAATTATTATCC
>NZ_LGSU01000929.1 GCF_002260545.1 Hydrocoleum sp. CS-953
TTAGACAACAATAATTATCATATTTTCTGGTTAAGATAAATTTTGTTAAAGTATAATGTATATATTAGCTATTTTTGGGTTTCCTTTGTCAACCTAACCTACAAAATTCTAGTTTTTTATTGTTAGTATTTTTATGAAAAAAGTAGCAGTATTTGGTAATGCAGGTGGTGGTAAGTCAACCCTGAGCAAGCAATTAGCAACAATAACTAATCTCCCACTCTATGTCTTAGACAAAATCAAATATCGCTCAGGAGGTACAGAAGTTCCAGATAACGAATATAAACTTACTCACGATAAAATCTTAGGGAGTAATGAATGGGTAATTGACGGATTTGGTTCGATGGAAACGCTCTGGTCAAGGTTAAATGCAGCCGATACCCTGATTTACATTGACTTACCTTTACCCATTCACTTTTGGTGGGTGACAAAACGGTTTTTAACAGGTTTTTTTGTTCCTCCCGATGGGTGGCCTGAGAATAGTCCACTATTAAGGAGTTCTATGAATAGCTACCGTAATCTCTGGTTATGTCACAAGTATCTTACTCCAAAATATCGAGATTATGTTGAACAAGCTCAAAACAGTAAATCTGTCTATCACCTCAAATCAACTCAACAAATTGCAGAATTTTTGCAGTTAATTGAAACTGACACATAATTAGGACTGATATTATGTTCTGATAATCAGTGATAAAAAAATTATTCCTGTAGGGACGTTGCATGCAACGTTCCTACTCCCCCACTCCCCTACTCCTTAAANAACTCAACAAATTGCAGAATTTTTGCAGTTAATTGAAACTGACACATAATTAGGACTGATATTATGTTCTGATAATCAGTGATAAAAAAATTATTCCTGTAGGGACGTTGCATGCAACGTTCCTACTCCCCCACTCCCCTACTCCTTAAATTTTATCTTTTTTTCTCCAAGATTTATTGCTTCTTCCCTCTTCCTTCTTTCTTACTTCTACTATTTAAAGTCTTTTTCTGACTGAAAATTGACGAATCTGGGATTATTATTATCTCCTTGGAAAGGCTCAATAACAGAAACATGATGATAGGGAATACCCAAAGAAATTCCGGCTTCATCAAGAGCTTTTTTGACTCGCCGACGAAATTCCCGACCCAGTGACCAATGTTTAGCAGGTGGCGTTTTAATCAGTAAATGAATCAGAATTCCCTCATGGGATAGCTCATCAACACCTAACACTTCCACTTGATTAAGGAAATGTTCACTCCACTCTTCTTCACTTTGCAATTTATTTGCTACCTCAGTCATCACTTCAATAGCTCGATCAACATCTTCATTCCAAGCAATTTTAATCGTAAAATTAACCCTTGACCAGTGTTTAGTCATATTAATAACGCAGTCGATCCGACGATTAGGAATAGCAATTAATTGTCCGTCTAAATTGCGTAGGGAAGTGGTAAATAAATTAATATCCTCTACACCTCCTGACATTCCTCCACCAACATCAATTACATCCCCAATAGCATAGCGATCGCTTGATAAAATCAAGATTCCATTGAGCAAGTCTTCAAGTATACTCCGGGAAAGAAAAGCTACAGCAACAGCAAAAAAACCTGCACTAGCTAATACTGCCAGATTAACTCCTAGTAAGAACAGACTCAAGTAAATACCAAAGAAAATTGTAAAAAAGCTAATGGCTTTTTTGAGTGTCTTAGAATAAGTATCAACTCTGAGAGTATAACGATTAGATGTCGGATACAGGAGTTGTCCTTCTGTTGCCCAACGATGGAGAATAAAATCAATGAGAATACCTCCCAGTTTATCGATTAAGGTTAATCCTAACCACAAAGTAATTAAAATCAGCATTTGCTCGAAAAAATAGATCGATAGAAAACGGGTTTGGCGAAATGTAAAAACAATTCCAATCAACCCCAAAGAAAAGAACAAGAATTGAAAAATCAACAGCAGTCTCATAAACAATTGATAGAGATTTTGTCTTTGCTTAATCAGGTTTTGGCGTTGCAAAAAAAACTTTGCCTGAGAAATTGGAGTCTGAAAAGCTAGTAACTTAGTTTTCGTCGCTAAACGCCGAATAAAATTGAATATATTTTTCTGTAACGATGGGGAAAGAGCATTTTCCAGAGAAGGTTGAACTGAAACATTATCTTGCCTAGCTATCTCCTTTTCTAGTTTTATTTTCTCTGAGAGTTCTTCCTTATTACTTATATTTTCTTCTATGTTGCTAGGAGTAACTTCTGGCTCAATAACAGTTTTCACCTCAGTTTTAGTTGCTATACTTTCGGTTAGTTGACTAAGTTGTTGTCGCAATTCTTTGTTCTGTTTTATCAACAAATTGCGAATTAAATGACTCAACCAAATTAGTGCTAATACTAGCAAAATAATTGCAATAGAAATTTTGACTCGCCACCCAGGATGCTGTATATATAATTCATGTCCCCAGAGAATATAACTGAAAGAGGTACGAATGTTGTTACGCCAAATTTGAGCTAATTCATCTTTATTTTTTTTTCCATTAGCTTGGGTATCTAGATGGGTGACGGTGACAATAGTTTGTGCAGTTATGCCTAATTCTGGTTGCTTTGGTAAATAGATAACAGTCTGTTGGTTTTCACTACCGACTTCTACTTGAGGAGTCAAAGGATGCAAGGTTTTTTCTGTTGTAGGTAGCCAAAATTGCCAATCTGGACGATATGGAACTTCCGACTCTGTTTGCTGATTGATAATAGAGCTAATAATTTGTTTAAATACTTGTACAACTAATTGCGATCGCTGTTCTAATTCTTGGACAATTTCGACATTTGGTGTCTTAATGTCTTGAAGTGCAGCTAAGGTTAAGTCTGCTGTTAATCCTTGTTTTAAATCACCATCAATGAAATTAACGTCACTACACCAAAACCTACCACAACGAACGGCTCTATGTAAGTCCCAAGGTTTAGATGTAAATTGAGGATTTTGGCTATCATTTCCGGGCATAAATAAAGGAATTTGTCCTAAAGTTTTAGGAGAAAAAGTTAAGTTTAAGGTTAAGCTGAGAATGCTAATTATAATAAATTTGATAGTTTGTTTGAAAGTTTTATTCATGTTAAATCTGTTAAAAAAGTATTTATAAATTCTGTTTTTAAAACGGGGAATTAATAAAATATTATTTCCGGTTGAATAGTCATAATAAGGCTTTTAGTTTTGCTCTAGCCTCTAAAATAGTATCTTATACCACTTTGAAAAAAGAATATTACGAATAATAAGAGCGATAAAAAGACCTTACAATAAATGTCCCTGGTTCCGCTTTTTGGCTGTCGCCGAGATGAAAGGTGAACCTAGTGGCAGCTATATCACTCTCTTTCTATGGATTGATGTTTTATATCATGTCCGGATAATTAGTTATAAAAAAACTTTCTTCTTCCTCCTTCTTCCTTCTTCTTTCTTTTATTCTGACTCCTGTACGGGCGATTCGCGTTTGCGTAGCATTCCGCAGGAAATCGGCCCTACTGACTCCTGACTCCTCCGCAGTTATTTATTTATCACTGTTCAACCGGACATGATATTATTCATCTATTGGACAATAGTTATAGTCATTTCAAATAAGGATGAAACACTGTTTTGGCTGAAACCCTTTCAAGCAAAGAAACACTCCTCCCAGTCTTATTCAGAATGACTATAGGGCTGGNCAAATAAGGATGAAACACTGTTTTGGCTGAAACCCTTTCAAGCAAAGAAACACTCCTCCCAGTCTTATTCAGAATGACTATAGGGCTGGCTAATTAAATCTCAAAGCCTTTACAGGTAAAAGTTTCAGACTTTTTACGTCAAAGATTGATGTTCTATTCATCTATTGGACAATAGTTATATAAGTATGAATTACATATGCAGAGTAAGTGCGGTAGCTATATGGTTTCATAGAACAAAGTCATTGATATAGCGCTACGCGCTAGGGAATAGGGAATAGGTATGGAGGGAATAGTAAACTGTCAAAGGATTTTCCTAAGTCATGCTGCGCAAACAGGATTTAGAAATGTCCTAATCTTTGCTTCGACTGCTATAACTGATAACTGAAATGACAAACAAATATTTTAAAACTTAAAGTCTAAACCAGTCGTATAATAAAAATTCCATTTAGGATTATCTTCAAAAATAGTTTCGTTTCTGAATCTCAGAAATAACCTATTAGTAAATGACCACCTTTTACTAATAGGAATAGAAAATGTAGTATTATATGTGCTAATTAAGTTCTCACTATCTCTTAAAGACTGACCAAAAACAAATATTTGATTAAAAGTTGCCCTGCCAATTTTCACATCTCTGCCGATAAAAGCAATACCAAGTGTTGGATCGACTCTATTGCGCCGTTCTTCAAAGTCAATGTAATCATATTCATAACGAGGGCTAAAGAAAAATTGAACATCCCAAGACTCTTTGGCAGTTTCACCACGCCACAAATTGAATCCAGCTCCTAGAGCGGGAGTGATAATAACTGTTAAGTCTTCATCATCATTTTTGGCAGCCAATAATTCTTGATTCGTTACGGCGAACAGATTGGCTGCAAAATGCCAGTCTTGATTGAAATGACGGCGATATAATACAGCGGTAAAACTGCTAGGACGATATTTCTCATCCTCAGCTCTGCTACTATCAAAAGAAACAGAAACACTGCTATTAATCAACAAATCCGATTTTGACCATTGCTTGTAAAGGTTAGAATTTGTGCCTATATTCCAGGTAGTGTCTCGAAAAGAAGAAATAGTAGCTCCGAAACCAAGACTAAACTCCACCCGCTCTTCCTGAAAAGGATATTCAGCAACAGGTGGGGGTTCTTCTGTAATTGTTTGAGTTTCAGAAATTAGGGTTTGACTTTGGGAAATCAGAGTTTGTGATGAATCTTCTAAACCAAGACTTTGATATGTCAGGGCAATTTCCAGCAATAATTGTCCTTGTGTCAGCTTATCCTCAACAGAATTAGCAATTTCTACTGTTAGTTCTAATATTTCTTGTGCTTTGTCTAACTGCCCAATTTGTGCATATTGTTTAGCAATATTAGTGAGCAAATTGACTTGTACTGTCTGCTCTTCTAAATTCTTACTAATTGCCAAAGATTTAGCCAGTATTTCCTCAGCTTGTTCAAGCTCTCCTAAATCAATATATTTAAGAGCAATTTGATTAAGTAAAATTGCTTTTGCTTGGGAGTCATCCATTTGATTCACAGTTTCTAGAACTTCTGAAACTTGAGATTTAGGATGAGAAACTGCTAGAGATGGAGTGAATAAAGCTTCTGACAAAGTATCTTTATCTGGTAAAGGAAGAGCAAGTGCTTGATTATTTGTTTTCTCAGATAAAATAGTTATCAGCAGGCAACAAAGCAGAAATTTTTGTATCATTATAGACTTATATTCCTCACTCTTACTATGTAGACTGAAATAGGATTGCTATATTACTTCATATAGAATCTGGTTACAGAATATTATGTTTATAATTCTATAAATTACTTCAATCTCCCCTACTCCCC
>NZ_LGSU01000093.1 GCF_002260545.1 Hydrocoleum sp. CS-953
GATTTTTATTACCTACTGCTTTGGAGTGCTTCACAGAATGATTTTAATGTTTGAATTGTGGCGATCGCTCTGTTTGAAGCAGGAAGTAATTATTCTATTTCACTATCTACCTTGTAAATTCTTTGATTGAATAAAAAATCATGTCTATAGGCGAGTAACTCCCACTAAAGTTTAGTATATCATTGTTTTTTCCCAGAAGCAAGGGGAATTTCTTTTTGGCGCAGACTTTTTCAGGAGCTTCACAAAATGATTTTCTACTGGTTTGATTGGTATTGAATGGAGCGATCGCTTATCTACTAAGAATGGGATTTTGATTTTCATTACCTACTGCTTTGGGGTGCTTCACAGAATGATTTTAATGTTTGAATTGTGGCGATCGCTCTGTTTTCCTTCCTACTCTAAATTTCCATTTATTCTTACTCTTGACTCCTTGTGACTTGTTTTTGTTGGATTGAATAAAAAGTCATGCGTATTTGCGAACAACTACCACTAAATAAATTGTATCAGAAAAAATTTCTGCTGGCAAGGGGAAGTTCCTTTCATCCCTGATTTTTTCTGGGTGCTACTCAAAATGCAAATATTCTGATCTGTGCATATGTGGCAAAATTCTTGTCTTACACTAACTTCTTTCACGGTTGTTTGGGATTTAGGTAATGTTGAAGTTTTCAGGATTCTTTGAATCAGGCGATCGCTAAAGTTAAGGAATGCTCGGAACAAAATACAGAGATTAAAGAGGGAAGGTTTAAAGTTTGGATATGACTTATTTGCTTGTGACTTATTTTTGCTGAGTTGAATAAAAAGTCATGTGTAGGGGCGAACGACTCCAACTAAATAAATTGTATCAGAAAAAATTTCTGCTGGCAAGGGCAAATTCCTTTCGTCGCTGATTTTTTTCTGGGAGCTTCACAGAATGCAAATTTTATTATCCCTGCATCTGTGGCAAAATCCTTGTCTTGCCCTGACTTCTTTCACAGTTGTTTGGGATTTAGGTAATGTTGAAGTTTTCAGGATTCTTTGAATTAGGCGATCGCTAAAGTTAAGGAACGAGCGGAAAAAATACAGAGATTAAAGAAGGAAGGTTTAAAAGTAGTCGTACCTGGTTGTTGACCTTTAGTTAATACACTTATTTCTTTTACCGCCCCAAAGTCTATCAATACTATTTTGTTATCCGACTTACGACGCATCAAATTTTGTGGTTTGATGTCTCGATGAATAATATTATTTTGATGAGCTACTGCTAATGCTTCTAATATTCCTGCGAGTAAGGCGATAGTATCAGACTCGCTTAATTTTCTCCCCGGCGTAAGTTCCCTACTAATATTGTGCCCTTCTATATATTCTTGTACTAGGTAAAATTCTCTTCCTTCCTGAAAATGTGCAAATAATTTTGGTATTCGGTCTGAGTCTTTGCCTAATTTGTATAGAGTCTGTGCTTCTCTCTCAAATAACTTTTGGGCAATAGCTAAAAGTTCTGGGTCGGAACTTTTGATGTTGCTCAACCAAGGGATGAATCTTTGCAGAAAAGGTAAATCGCTTCTTTTACTTCCTCTAGGTTTGAGATGCTTAACGACACATTTCGGATTTCCTGGTAAATCTAAATCTTCTGCTAAGTAGGTATCTCCAAAACCTCCACTTCCGAGGGTGTCGATAATTTTGTAGTGGTTTCTCAGGATTTTTCCAGACTGCATGATTTTTTTGAGTTACTCAGAATTTCCTTTGCCTGGGAAAATATGGTGTTTTTAGCAAAATTAATTTGAGTATATATGAGCGCACCTTCTCCATTATATATAGAGTATCATGTCAAGTTTTTGCTTGTCAAGTAATCTACTGGAGAGACACAGCCAAAATCGTGCAATAGTAGGGGCGGGTTTGAAATTAATGAATAATGAATAATGGATAATGAAAGATTTCCTTACTCCCTTACTATCTCTCGGTTTTAATAAGAGGTAATTATTAATTATTGAAATAAACTCGCCCCGTCCGACGGCAGGGCTGTTTCATTGAGGGCAGGTTTGTTTGACAATCGGTGAAAACTCGAATTTCTTAACTGTGAAACCCGCCCCTGCCCCTACGCAGACTAATTCCCTAATGCACACTCATTAGCAGGGCTGTTTCATTGGGGGCGGG
>NZ_LGSU01000930.1 GCF_002260545.1 Hydrocoleum sp. CS-953
TTATAAGAAACCGGGTTTATGGGAGGTAGATGTTAGTATGGTGAGGTATTTAGTACAAACCCGGTTTTTATGCTTTTTGATGCTGATAGATTTTTTGGAGCGCTAAAGCGCAACTACAAACAAAGACTTTAGCTTTTTAACCAATAGCAATTTGATTAGATGATAACAGCCATTTTTGTAATCCATTAATCAACGCTTGAGTGTGATGATAAGCTGCCATATTGCCTCGATCGCAAAAACACTTGGCAGCAGCTTGTAAATCTTGCATTGCTGCTTGATAAAGTCCGGACTCTTGACGCAATAACCCCCGGTTTAAATATGCTTGAGCTTCATGGGGATTAAGTTTGAGAGTTTTACTAAAGTCTGCCATTGCTGCTTCAATGTTTCCCATCTTGCTACAAACACAACCTCTGTTATAATATGCTCTGGAGTTACCAGCATCTATAGAAATAGCATAACTAAAATCTGCTTTTGCTTTGTGCATATTTTTTGACATTAAATATGCTAGACCTCTTTCATTATAAATATCTGCTTGATTAAAATTAGCATCTTGTTGAGTATTTGCTAAAATTAAGTTATAGTCTGCTATTGCTTCCTGATAATTATTCAGTTCAAAATTAGCTAATCCTCGGTTGTATAAAGCACGAAAATCATTATCGTTTTGGTTAAGCACTTGAGTATATTCTACAATTGCCTGTTGGTAATTACCGATTTCGTAGTAAGCTAAANAGTCTGCTATTGCTTCCTGATAATTATTCAGTTCAAAATTAGCTAATCCTCGGTTGTATAAAGCACGAAAATCATTATCGTTTTGGTTAAGCACTTGAGTATATTCTACAATTGCCTGTTGGTAATTACCGATTTCGTAGTAAGCTAAACCTATATTGAGATTTGCTTCTATATTTTCTGGATTAATTTTTATTGCTTCGGTGCAGTCAGCGATCGCTTGGTCATATTTTCCCAATTGAAGATAAACTAAACATCTATTACTATAAGCACTGGCAAAGTTAGAATTAAGTTCTATTGCTTTGGTAAAATTCTCAACTGCTTGCTTATAGTTTTGATTTTCAGTATGAGCTATACCTTGAGTGAAAAACTTTTTAGCATTGCCGATATCTGAGTTAGCAGTTGCAATTTTCATCGGTGGCGAGAATGACAAAAATAGGACGGTAACGACTATACCGATACTGAGCAGAAATCGATCAAATCTATTCATTTCTCACCGTATATATTTACTTCAAATAATAATATTGGGGCGAATACATAGAGCTATAGATTTATTATATCTAGCTCTAATTTTCACCCCAACTATCAAGGAATATATTATCAAGATGAGAAAGGTTTCATTTGTAAAGTTGGAAACTTTTCTCTCCTATCTTTTCCTAATTTGATATTAATTATTACCAACCTTTTTCAGCTTGATCTAGAACATAAGCTGTAACATCTTCAATGGAAGTTGCTCCAAGCCTTTTGAAAGCTGGCATAGCAGCTTTACCATTTGTTACCTGATAGATAATTTTCTCTTCACTGAACATACCCCATTTTTCTAAATCTGCTTTACTTAAAGTCTTTGTTGGGTTAATGCTATTCTTACCTCCGATATGGCAAGCTGCACAGTTACCTGTGAATATCTGCTTTCCATGAGCTATATCAGCAGCTAAAGCTGGAGGTTGTACTGCAACAACAACAAACGCTATGGCTAATAGCACAATGGATAGTAATTTTTTCATTTGTTCTCCTCTCTCAACACAAATACAGATAATGATTAAATCTGCGTTTCCTATTCTGAATTAAGTCGGGCATTACGTCAAACGACAGGCTGTCAAACATAAAAATTAAATTATAAAAATTAAATTAATGATTATCAAAAAGTTTTTTTGGAGACTGATAAGAAACCGGGTTTATATTTTTTCGGCTTTCTTTTTTAACTATTAANTTAAATCTGCGTTTCCTATTCTGAATTAAGTCGGGCATTACGTCAAACGACAGGCTGTCAAACATAAAAATTAAATTATAAAAATTAAATTAATGATTATCAAAAAGTTTTTTTGGAGACTGATAAGAAACCGGGTTTATATTAGATATTCAACAAAACTAACATTTACCCGCACAAACCCGGTTTCTGTGTTGATACTAATACTACGGAATTTGATATTATTTGTACTAAGATTTTAAGGTTACTTAATTAAAATGACTATCCTCCCCCTAAAATACTTAACTTTTAGAGAGAGGAATATTTAATAGTCTTCAATTTCAACTTTAATTAGTTAAGGGTTTTACAGTTTCCATTAACTATGAAATATCTCCAAAAATTATAAGGACGTTCTATAGAACGTCCCTAAAGTTTTTTTCCAAATAAATATTTATGATTAGGCGAAGACAGAGATATTGTTGTCATCCCTAATAACAATAAACCAAGATCAACCTAACTTAGTTTCGGTGTGTGATATATTAGTTAAGTTTTGCTATTATTCTACAACTATATGGCCAACCATACCTGCGCCACGATGAGGAGTACAGAAGAACTCATAATCACCAGGTGTAGCATCTGCTGGAATATTTACATCAAAGCTCTCTCCAGCTTTAAATGCCAATTGTTTGTGGGAAAGTGATTTTGACAGTTCTGAATCTGGTGAATTAGCAGGATTGAACATTACATTATGAGGTGCAAGCATACCATTTTTAAATGTAACTGTATCACCTGGCTTAACAGCTACTTTCTTGGGGCCAAATTGTAGTCCGCCAGCACCCATTGTTACTGTATAGTTTGCTGCTTGTGCTGGATTAGAGAATACTAGACTACCGATAACTAGACTAACTACGCAAGCTAGTAGTGCTATAGACTTGGAAAGTGAAGAGATAAAACGCATCTTTAAACTCCTGTTTTTTTTGATTATTCTGTATCTAGATGTAATTATACATTAATAAGACAGATTGTCATAGTTCATAAAAATATAGTCAAATATGACATATCTCTATGTATGCAGGCGTTACCCTGACTGGGTGAACTACAACACCACGCCAGTTGCTTCAAGTCGGGAGACCCGCCCAACGCACTGGCTTCTCTATCTCATAGTCAAAGACATTTGAGACTGCTTTTCTTTACCTCTTTGCGTGATTATCTCCCTGATTCAATTTCTNATCTAGAGGTAGCGTGTCAGTCCAGGAATTTCACCCTATTGAAGTCAGATCATTGACTCTTGAGGCTATTTGATTTTCTATAATCACAGACATTATTAAATTATCTCAACACTCACCCAAATTTCTGGAGACCATATGACTATATTTAACTATATATGACTATATTTATGTACAACCTTTATTATACTTAAATAATTTGCCAGAAGAACAAGAAATTTTTATAGCAATTGCTTGGGTTAGAAAGTCCTCAAACTCTCAAAGAGAATTTAACTTCTGACTTCCAAACTTTAGCTCTAACTAAGGAAAGCAAAAATTGAAAAACTAAAAAAATATGAGTCCTCTACCAAATTACCGTCCACAACAAATGTCCCTTGGCCCTCTGGAAACAGAAATTTTGAATATTGTTTGGGATTTAGGTTGTGCCACAGTTAAACAGGTACATGAACTTATTCTGGCTGACCCTGACCGGGAGTTAGCTTATNCTGACTTCCAAACTTTAGCTCTAACTAAGGAAAGCAAAAATTGAAAAACTAAAAAAATATGAGTCCTCTACCAAATTACCGTCCACAACAAATGTCCCTTGGCCCTCTGGAAACAGAAATTTTGAATATTGTTTGGGATTTAGGTTGTGCCACAGTTAAACAGGTACATGAACTTATTCTGGCTGACCCTGACCGGGAGTTAGCTTATACTTCAGTAACAACTGTTCTACGTCGCCTCACTCAAAAAGGTTGGTTAGTCTGTGATGAAAGTGAGCGTGCCTTTGTCTGGCGACCTTTGATTTCTCGTCGAGAAGACAAAATATTGAGAGCGCACAAACAATTAAATCAATTTCTGGAAGTAGGAAATCCTGATGTGGTGGCCGCTTTTGCCGATAGTTTAGACTCTGCTAGTATAGAACAAATAGAGGCGATCGCCGAGAAGCTAAAAGCTGTGCGCAAAGCTAGGGAGGAGGAAAAATAATGCACTTAATAATTATATTTTTGGCTCTAGGTTTAGCTTATGCTCTGAGATATGTGGATTTTTTCATTTCTCCTCATTGGTTAGTCCGTTGGCAGCGCTCTTTACTATTATTTATTTCTCCGCCCCTACTTTTAATCGCAACCTCCATTGCAGTGATTTGTATGGGGCCTGAAGGAGAAATGTTGGGATTCTCAACTGGATGGGTTAGTTATGTATTGGCCTGGGGTTTTTGCGGATGGACAGCTATTTGGGGTTTGATTTTAGGTTATCAAGGCTGGCGGTCTGTACAAAAGGTTGATGATTATCCTCAAATAAATATTAAAGGTAAGTCTGTATTTTTACTTGATAATCCAATTTTATTTAGTGCGCAAATAGGGTTTTGGAATTCTAAGTTAGTTGTTAGTAAAGGTCTTGTAGAAAGATTAAACTCCGAGCAACTTTATGCAGTTTTAAATCACGAACAAGCTCACTATTATTATCGAGATACTTTTTGGTTTTTCTGGTTAGGTTGGTTGGGAAAAATAGTTCCTTTTTTACCAAATACGGAAGTTCTATGGCAGGAACTTTTGACTCTACGAGAAATTCGTGCAGACCAGTGGGCAAAAAAACAAGTAGATGGGTTATTGTTGGCGGAGACTTTGTTATTAATGGTGAGCGATCGCTTGACTCAACCAACTAACTTTTATGCAGCATTTAGTTGTACGACTCCCCCGAACCGTTTGACGGAAAGAATTGATTACTTATTAGCAGAACCAGATTTTTCTATACAGCAAAATAATTACTGGTTTTGGAGTTGGATATTGTTGAATTTTTTACCTTTAATTAGTATGTTCTTTCATCAGTAAAAATAGGGGCGGGCTCTGAGTTAAATTAATGGTGTCAAAATTTGATGAGATGAACCCACCCCGTCTACTCCGTCGCCCACCCCAATAATCTAATGTACACTCATTAGCTGTTTCAGTACCGACACATATTCAATGATGCGTTACGACGGATTGTTAAATAGCATTCACAACAAGTAATTTTAGCCGTCTTTTCATGTCGCGCAGCGAAACGCACCCTACTAGACTTGAATTTTGTAGCTCACCAGTATGGGAATTGCTATATATATATAATTTGATACAGAAAATTGCAGATATATAAGGTATAAGTTTGAATAAAACCTGGAAATATAGGGTAGCGTCAAAAAAATAAAAGTCGTTGCTGATTTTAGGTATGAAATTGCTAAATTTATAATAGACCTCTCCGATAATTAATTTCAAACCTTTGTAATGCTTGAGTAAAAACTTAATTTCCGGAAATCGACCAAGAGAAGAAAAAAAATTCCCTTTTAACCAATCGTCTTCTTTTCAAGAAGAGGTAATTATTAATTGTTAATTGTTAATT
>NZ_LGSU01000931.1 GCF_002260545.1 Hydrocoleum sp. CS-953
AACCAATCATTGCTAGAAAGTATTTGTTGAATCCAAACATCCGTGCGAACAGGAATCGAAATTTTCCCAGTGCTAGTAATATTAGAGTCAAAATAACGCCGAAAAAAATAAATCTTAAGAAACTGAAATTATTACAAAACCTAGGTTTGTAGAGCCTAAATTTCTCAAAAGTTAGTTACATGATGGTTTCAGATAAGATGTTTTTCTAAAAACACAATCCTGTGAATCATTCCCCTAATGTATTCTGGAAAATATCAGGATAGTTAACAAAATTTAGTAGTTGATCTTCTATGGTTAAGGAATTCATATTTTTCTGATAAGGCGGAAAGCTAATTCCCAAATAAATTTGCTCAACATTGATATCAAAAACTGCATAAGTGCTAAGAGTTCAGAAATACTCCTGGTTGTAGGAAATAGCAACTGGAATTGTAAATACTTAATCAGAAACCTATGTTGTCTAATCAATTGAACTGCAAAACCGAAACAACTCAGTTATCCGTAAACGGTAACTACTTAACATCTTTTCAGCGACAACACTTACAGAAGAATTTGAATGATGACCTACCGTGGCAGTATCGCCAGAGAATTGAAATTATTCTTCTAGCAGATGAGGGTAAAACCCAGAGTGAAATCTGTGAAGCTATAGGTTGTGCTCCAGGTACAGCTCGGCATTGGATACTAATAGCTAAGTCTGGTCAAGCCCATAAATGGAAAGATCATCCGATAGGTCGTCCTCAAGAAGTTAACCAACAATATTTAGAACGTTTGAAAGAGTTGGTAACTAATAGCCCTAAAGAATATGGTTATGTCTTCAGGCGGTGGACTGCTAATTGGTTAGGAAAACATTTAGCCAAAGAATTTAGTATCAAGTTGAGCGATCGCCATATTAATCGACTGTTAAAACAAATGGGGCTATCCACTAAAGGAAAACGACCTCAAATGGAGCAAACTACCGATCGAGATTACAATGGTAAAAACATTGTAATTCAGGATCTTAACTCAGAGCTAAATCTTGACCCATATTTGAGAACATTAGCTTTCGAGGCTGCTAATAACTAACAATAAATATGTGGTACTAAGACATTTTCTAGAATATGAAGCGTCAAAAAAATAGTCTAGATATCTAGACTATTAATTCATTATGTCTTTCAGCTCTCCACTTTCATAAAAGAAATATCAAACTGTTTGAAAATATTAGCAACAATCAAGTGTTTTTCGGAGCAATTTTTGCTATTTCCGANATATGTGGTACTAAGACATTTTCTAGAATATGAAGCGTCAAAAAAATAGTCTAGATATCTAGACTATTAATTCATTATGTCTTTCAGCTCTCCACTTTCATAAAAGAAATATCAAACTGTTTGAAAATATTAGCAACAATCAAGTGTGGTTACCTAAAATATTAGCATTTGGTTATTTAAGAGTGTTAGTTGACTACTTTCTACTTTTAATAAAATTAATGCTCAAAAAAAATGTTAGTCCAGAGATTGTAGCCTATCAAAATTCAATTTTTAGGTAGTAGGAGTATCCTATTTTGATCGTCAGTAAGACCCTCCTTCTACCTCAAATAAATCAAGATAAAATCAGTTTATACATCAACTAAATTTAGAAGCAAAAATGCAATTTAAAAGTTCTAAAAAATTAGATACTGACCTAGTTACAGTAGAAAAAAATTATCTTGATTATCGTGTCTCCAATTAACAGCAAACGGCTGGAAATTAGGAAAAATTAAGAGTCAGGAGTAATTTTTTAGTTTTGTGGTGAAGACCTAACTTCAGGCTAGAAGCATTATGGGTTCATTAATTAATAATTATCCATTAGGTAAAAAATCCCTAACGTTACCTGTGGTGTGTACAAGCTTGTTGGGGTCAAGAATCCCCACTAATATTGATTCTGTCTCTAGAATTTTTCTCTCTTGACTGCTTTTTCAATGAGAAAAAAATAGAGAATAATCTAGTGCATATTATCGAGTAAATTTATGTTAGAAAGTATTACTATTACACCAGAAGATATTCTCAAGCAAGTTAAATTTTCTTTGAAACTTTCAGAAACTATAGAAGGAATAATTACCCGCAAAATCATCAAAATAGCAGCAGAAGATGCAGGCATTGAAGCAAAACCAGAAGAACTTCAAAAAGCAGCCGATGCCATACGGGTAATTAATCAGCTACATGGTGCTAAGGAAACATGGGCTTGGTTACATAAACATAGTTTATCTATAGATGACTTGGAGGAAATGGCTTACTATAGTTTTTTATCTGGTAAATTAGCAGATCATTTATTTCAGGATAAGATAGAGCNTTGGTTACATAAACATAGTTTATCTATAGATGACTTGGAGGAAATGGCTTACTATAGTTTTTTATCTGGTAAATTAGCAGATCATTTATTTCAGGATAAGATAGAGCCATATTTCTTAGAAAAAAAATTAAATTATGGTGCTGCATTTATCTATGAAATTATTTTAGATAATGAAGATTTGGCAATGGAATTATTCTCTGCTATTCAGGAAGGAAAAAAGACTTTTTCTGAAGTTGCTTATCAGTATATTCAAGAGGAAGAATTACGACGTGCTGGTGGATATCGAGGAAGAGTAAATTTTCGAGAATTAAGACCTGAAGTTTATCCAGTAGTTTTTGCTGCTAAATCCCCCCAACTTATTAAACCTATAGTAACTGCTTACGGGGTACATTTAATTTTTGTGGAAGAAATTGTTCAACCGGAGTTAACAGATAAATTACGTTGTCAAATTATGTCTCATTTGTTTAATGAATGGATAAAGGAGCAAATTGAGAAGGTTGAGGTTATTAAGAAATGTAGTTCAACTTTAACTAGCTTAGTTAATATTAATATTTCTGAGCCTCAGCTATATAACTAGCCATAAAATTAACATATTTCCCGTAAGCATTCAGCTATTAGCACCTCAGCAGTCAGCTAATAGTCGAGCCAACCTACAGGACTGATTAAAATTAGTTGACGAGCTTTTTCTTGATATTTCACTTTTTGGAAATTACAGCACTTTTGAGGATGCTGAGGTACAGTTTTTGCAGTTCAGCCTTCGTTTGCTGTAACAAGCAGGATGCTTGTGTTACCAAAATNTTACAGCACTTTTGAGGATGCTGAGGTACAGTTTTTGCAGTTCAGCCTTCGTTTGCTGTAACAAGCAGGATGCTTGTGTTACCAAAATTACTAATAGACTGGAAGTCTTTGCTTTGTTTTGTACCTCACTACCTCCGAAATTGCTCTAATTTCTTCTGACAAATGTAGGGGCGATTCGCGTAATTAGGAGCATTCCGGCACGGAAATCTCCCCTACTATATATCTTAGTTATGTGTAAGTCTTGTTAATACTATTTTTCGATTTTAAGAAAAATAGTATACCTATTTCACTTTTAAATTATCTCAAATCCGCTGGGCAACGGAAGTGATATAATTCTACCATCAGAAAAGAGCGAAAACTCCTAGTTTATGCAGGGTTTGGAGACCAAACCCCTACGCTCTTGAATTCTACCGATACTACCGGATTTGATATTACAACCATCCTTGCCAAGGATCGACCTTCAGTACACCTGTTGATGTCATTACCACCCGGAATACTCCCAAAGGTTGTTTCTGGGTTATGGCTTCAGAATTAGTATTATTTAATAGCTCTGGTAAAGGAGTTTGCCCAATATAATCTATAGCTTCTTGGTTCATTGGTTCTATACTGATCATCTCATTATCAGCATTAACTTTGATTTGAAATACTAAGTCTTCATACCACCTGGGAGTTTGTCGCCGTCGTGAGCGTTGATCTTATGCAGCAATTCACCATTGCTTACATTGGAAATCTTAATCGTACCATCATAACTACCACTAGCTATAGTTTGACCGTCAGGACTAATGTCTACTGTGTAAACCCATGATTTATGTTTTGCCAGAATTTGCTCTGGTACAGTTTGTTGTGCTACGTCTGAAACAGGATTCTTGACTGATACTAATCGCGATCGCGAGAACCAAAAAGCTCCAATAGATCCTAGAACAATTAATCCTATTACTGTGTAAGTATTATTAAAGAAAGGTGAGTTTTGTTTAGATTTTTTCGCTGCAACCATTATTTATCTCCTGAAATTTAATATTGAATACGTTGATTTATCTCAATCTAAGTTAGCTTTAATTCTTATTTGTTGGGTTTTTATTTTGATAATTGATTTTGACGCTCTTTCCATTTTCTGGCAATAAATAAAACTGCTATACCTATAATTCCAACCATTCCAAATGGTGTCAGGTGTGTCCAATGACCCCACATTTTGTCGATTATGTGCCAGACTAACAGAAATAATGCTAAGTAAGTTAGTTCATGTAATTTCTTCCAATTTTTCTTCATTTTTTTCACACTCCAATCATTAGAAGTAATTGTTAATAGTGTGAAAATAATGAAAGTTACAATTCCTTGTACATATATCCAATAAGTATGAGAGTCAGTAAAATCTAAGGTTCTTTTAGCAACTAACAAAACTCCATGTCCTAAAGCAAGTACAAAGGCAATTACTCCTATTTCTCGTCGGTTTTTCAGCAGGATTTTCCGTATTTCTGTTTGTTTTGTTTGAGGAAAAACAATTCTCATACTTGTTGGTAGTAAAGTCAGGATGTAGCATACTAATGCTAAGAAACCTAAATAGTTGGCTAGTGGCGCTATATCTAACGTTGTATCTAACATAATTGCTCCTTATTTAATTAATAAGTGATTAGCTATGAGTATTCAGCTATCAGTAAGTATTAATTTTGCTTTTCGATCGCGAAGAATTTGCATAAGTTTTAGTTTTATCTTTTGCTCATCTTTAGTTAATATATTGCCGATTTATTTCTGAATTGGCAAGGGTTTTTTCTCTATAACTTAGACGCAAGTTACAAAATTATGTCTCAATTTAAGGGGCAATTAATAGTCATCTCAGCCTCATCTCAGATACCAAATTGATATCTTGTGATGTCTGTTACTAAAGGCTGGTTTTAAATTTTATATCAAATCTGCTTGCTACGAAATCGGAGTAACAATAAACCGGGTTTGTGGGAGGTCAATGGTAGAGACGTTGCATGCAACGTCCGTACAAGAGCATTTGAGACAAACCCGGTTTCTCTGCTTTTTTATACCGATAGTACCGGATTTGATATTACTCAAAGCTTTCTTTACTCTCAATACAGCCCTCAAAAAAACTACCAGAATATCTGCAAAAATAGCTATTAAGCCTCTATTTCAGATAAATATTTACCCTTAAGCTTTTAATTTAAAGAAATCTTTTCTGAGGAGTTTAGAAAAGACATAATTATTTTAGTTAATTAACTTCTTTAATAAATCTGACTAAAAGAATATTACAGGCGCTGTATTTTTGGGGACATCTCAACTAACTATTGAGGATAAATATTTATCTCAATAATATTATAAATAAGCTTAAGTGATAAAAAGACTTTTTTTTAATCTCGATCAGGGTAACAATCAAGGATAAAACTCTTATCTTACAATATC
>NZ_LGSU01000932.1 GCF_002260545.1 Hydrocoleum sp. CS-953
GAATAGGATTGAATAAAAGGAAAATTTTTTCTTTTTTCTCCTTTAAAATAGAGGCTTTAAACCTTAATTATTCCGTAAACTTCTCTATTTATTATATCTTTATAGCTAATTAATCAACTTAACTGTTTGGAGAGCATTTTCCTGGAAAACTTCTATCTCATCTAGCTCTCAGGAATTTAGGCTTTACTAGAATATGACTATCAAAACTCGAACTATAGCACGATTCTCAGAATTTTAATATTTACTTTATCCATCAACTTTCAGCACTCCTTTGCTTTTATAATAGGAGATTAGCAAATAACTAAGGTTTAAGCCCTCTCCTTTGAAGGATAAAAAAGAAAAAAAATCCTTTTTACTCAATCCTCTTCTATATTAAGGAGAGGTAATAATTAATAATTAATTGTTAATTATTGAAGCCGTATAAGAATCCTGTCTATAGTTATTAAACCAGGGATTAAAAACCCTGGCTAACTTCAGGTCGCCCCTTATTAAGTTTAGACGACCAGCAAATTAAAGGTACTTTTCTAGAGTGTTAGCCAATGTAGTCTTGGGAACAGCACCAACTACCATATCAACTCTTTGGCCTCCCTTAAAAATCATCAAGGTAGGAATACTACGAATCCCATACTGGCTTGCTATATTTGGATTTTCATCCGTGTTTACTTTAACTACTTTTATTTGTTCTTTATATTGGTCTGCGATTTCTTCAACTACAGGACCCACCATCCTGCATGGCCCGCACCACGGAGCCCAGAAATCTACTAAAACTGGAAGATTGCTATTAAGCACTTCTTCCTGGAAACTACTATCCGTTACTGGTTGTGCTGCTGACATTCCTTAATAATCCTTTAATATCAATTTTTTTATGTATGGATACAGAGAATTTTTTACAACTTTCTACATAATTCATAATTCGTTTTAAAAGTTGTCAACTCATTTATTTTCATTCAGGTGCTTGTCTAAAGTTTGAGACAATGTAGTCTTGGGAACAGCACCGACCACCATATCAACTCTTTGGCCTCCCTTAAAAATCATCAATGTAGGAATACTGCGAATTCCATACTGGCTTGCTACATTTGGATTTTCGTCAGTATTTAATTTAACTACTTTTATTTGTCCTTCATATTGTGCTGCCACTTCGTCAACTACAGGACCCACCATCCTGCATGGCCCGCACCAAGGAGCCCAGAAGTCTACTAAAACTGGAACTTGACTTTCAAGCACTTCCTGCTTGAAACTGCTATCGGTTACTGGTGTTGCTGATGACATTTCTTAGTAATCCTTAAATATCTATCTTTACTCTACTCTATTAAATTATCCCATTATCTGGTACAGGAATCGATCAAATTTTTGAGATACCACACTTTTCTGAATTCTATAGATTTTGAAAAATATGCTAAATATCAATCTTAACAATATACCCATCAATAATGTATTATCCTCAAAAATTATCATATCTCGTATTCAATCAGGGTATTGATTATTATTTATTATTGCGAAAACAGTTTTTCTGATTCTCACCTCATCTAGACACACTGGATAAATTAAATTTTGTGGGACTTGTTTAGCCCAACTTAAATCTACAAAAATCTAAAGTACAGTGAGCTTAGTCCATATTATTTGGACTATGAAAACTAAATATTTTTATAGGTAAGTGTAAATATAGACCTCTAATTGTCAACTACAGTTGCTGGCTCGTAGAGATATTCAAACCAGTTACCATCTAAATCCCTACCATAGAAAGAAGCAGTACCATCTCGGTGTTCATGAATTGGTGAAACTTGGACTTCCTGACCTTGAAGTTGTTCGTAGGCTTTTTCCATTTCTGAGCGATCGCTAAACACAAACCCAAAATGTGGCCCTGCTTGGTCATATCCAGGACTTAAAAGTGCGAGTCCATCATCTCCGGCTTTAAGATATGCCCAGTCAGGATCTTTCCAGGCTATCTCCATACCCAGATTTTTATAGAACTGTACTGCTTTGTCAACATCTTGGACGCAGATAGCTACATGGCCTAATCTTTTTAATTTCATAGTTAAAAATTATTAAAATTTATCTATTTCTAAATTTTACTTTGACTACCGTAGATAATATAGTAATTCTATTTTATTGTCTGTTATACCAGGATAGGAATCAGAATTCAGAAATTAGGATTAATTGTGGCTTGAGAGAATTTTTCTATTACTTAACTTGTGAGAATCTATTGAGAATTGCTATACCCGCATTTCTCACATTTTGTAAATAAAATTTACTATTTCAAGGCTCCTACTTCAGTAAAAAGCACTGTTAACTGATAACTGATAACTGAAATGACCCTGAACTTGATAATATGCTATTCAATTTTGCTAACTTACCTTACTGGATACTCCTCGGTGCAGGAATCTTCATGTTCCTGTTCGTAATTTCTACAGGTTTAGGAGAGGAAAACATAGATATTGACAGTGATAATAGTGTTGAATCTTTAGAAATTTTAGGCTGGTTAGGTATTAGTCAAGTTCCACTGATTTTGTTATTAGCAACTGACCTAAGTTTTTGGGGTTTAATTGGTTGGACTTTAAATATTTTGTTTGGTACTCCTAATGGGTTTTTCGGNCTTCATGTTCCTGTTCGTAATTTCTACAGGTTTAGGAGAGGAAAACATAGATATTGACAGTGATAATAGTGTTGAATCTTTAGAAATTTTAGGCTGGTTAGGTATTAGTCAAGTTCCACTGATTTTGTTATTAGCAACTGACCTAAGTTTTTGGGGTTTAATTGGTTGGACTTTAAATATTTTGTTTGGTACTCCTAATGGGTTTTTCGGGGTAACTATATTTATTGGTTCAATGATTTTGAGCCTAATTTTAGGTGGTTTTATTGCGAGACCTATCGGAAAAATTTTCTTTCAATCTTTTGGAGAAGATGTCAGTAGCGATCGCCTTCTAGGATGTATTGGTACTGTTAGTTCTAAATTAGTTCCTAAAGAAAATCAAGGAAAAATTGGACAAGTAGATGTCATTGATACAGCTAAAAACCTTGTAACTATTAATGCCAATTTACCATCCTGGGCAACTAAGATTCCTCATCGAGGAGAAAAAATTATAGTGATCGATCGTCAGACTACAAGTTACTTAATTATAGCTAAAGATAGTGTGGATCGAGATAGATGGTTATCTAATTCAAGTAANAAAATCAAGGAAAAATTGGACAAGTAGATGTCATTGATACAGCTAAAAACCTTGTAACTATTAATGCCAATTTACCATCCTGGGCAACTAAGATTCCTCATCGAGGAGAAAAAATTATAGTGATCGATCGTCAGACTACAAGTTACTTAATTATAGCTAAAGATAGTGTGGATCGAGATAGATGGTTATCTAATTCAAGTAAAAATAAAGATTAGAATTATGGCAGAAGTTAAGTCAGAAGTTGAAAGTCAAAAGTAAGAGTAATACCAGGCGTAATAAATTTTTGCTACAAATATTTAGTTTACCGTTTAGGAGTCAGGAGACAGGAAGACTGAGCCAGAAATATTTAGTTTAAATATCATTTATTGGCTTGAAGATCCCTTTTTAATCAAAGGCAAACCCGATCAAATTATTTAGCGTTGCTGAAGCAGGGGATGAATCTTTGCAGAAAAGATAAATCCTATCTTTTACGAACTATAGCAATCCCCTGTACAATTGTAATATTTTTGTGGTAGGGGCGAACGGCGGTTCGCCCGTACAGGAGTCAGGAGTCAGAAGTTAGAATTTTCAAGGTTTTCCCTCAATCTTAACTATTATAAAAATTCTCACAAATCATTTAGGATTGCTATATGCTCTAAAACTATAATTCCAATACCCTCCCCACACTCGCCATACACCCCACACCTTCCACACTAATTCATCCCACAAATATGCAAGGTAAATTATTTTAGTTACCCTGATTATTTGTAACATTCTTTTTTTTAATTGGTATAATAAAAGATTTATCTATTGTAGTTGATTTAACTTTCAGTTCTGCAAGAAATCTATCAATCAAAATTATAGCTGGAAGTCATTTCAGTTATTAGTTATCAGTACCTCTAGCTGTTTGCGCAGCATGACCTAGGAAAGCATCGGGATTAAAATACGGAATCTTCTTTTTTTATCCTCTTAAAAGAGGAGTCGTAACTACCCAAATTTTGCGGTCATTAGTATNCATGACCTAGGAAAGCATCGGGATTAAAATACGGAATCTTCTTTTTTTATCCTCTTAAAAGAGGAGTCGTAACTACCCAAATTTTGCGGTCATTAGTATATTGGAGCCTTGCTACAGGGTCGCCCATACAGGAGGCTAGAGAAATGCTAACCTTGGTATTCTCAAAATTATTTATGATTTTCTGCATAACTTACTTCCACATGGAACTATAAATTCCCGTATCTAGAAACTCTTTACCTTGGTCAGAAATAAAATTCAAAAATCTCTGATTTTTGTGCCTGGTCATTTCAGTTATCAGTTAGCCTCCTATGGTCGTAACTGCGTTAACAGTACCTCTGGCGCTCGCCATCGAGATTGAAATACTGAAGTTGATTTCTCTTTTGGGAGATTGGATATGGTTAGGTAACCCATCCATCCCATCCTGACGGACTGCTCCGCAAACGACCGCTCTCTTGGTCGATTGGATATGGCGTTAACGAAGTGGCTCTGCAAGAGCGGGAGACCTCGCCATCCCTCGACCGCTTTTTCATCCCCTTGAAAGGGGAGGCTATTGACCTTATTTTCTGGTCAATTTTGAAGAATAAAAAATTTAGAGGGAAAAAAATCATGTTATTTTGGTTAACATTTCTTGAATCATTACCATCAATTTCCAGTCAGGAAATTATCACAAAGGAACTACAACCTAAACCCAAAGAAATTGTTTTATCTGAAAATATATGTATACAGCCAACACTCGCTCAGTTTCCCCAAAATAATAGCACTTTTATCTTAGGAGGAACTGCTGCCGGAATTGTCGGAATTATCTTCTTCTTACTATTAGGATTTTGGGCTTATACAAGAGTCTATCAAATTACTCCCAACAATGAAGCTTTTGTCAGAACAGGTGGCTTTTTAACAAAAAAGAATTCTGTAATTTTATATGGTAGCTGTATCGTACTACCAGGTTTTCACGAACTTACTAGAGTTCCAATGCGAGAGATTTCTATTGATGTAGAACGTACCGGAAACTTAGCAGTAAGAACTCAAGATTATCTTCGGGCTAATATGCGAGTTACTTTTTATGTCTGCATAAATGCTGATGAACAAGATGTAAAAACTGCTGCATCTAGATTATCAAAGCAAGGAATAATTTCTCCAGAAGATATTAAAGATGCTCTAGAAAAACGCGCTGATGATGCAATTCGAGCAGCAGCTAAAAAGAAGAAATTGGCAGAAATTGATTCTGATAAATTGGGGTTTGCAGATGAAGTTTTCAATCTAATTCAACCAGACTTAAAAAAAGTTGGTTTAACACTAAATAATATTGCTATTTCCGAAATCGAAGAAAGTGACACTTATGATACT
>NZ_LGSU01000933.1 GCF_002260545.1 Hydrocoleum sp. CS-953
GAGATGGGGAGATGGGGAGATGGGGCGTATTAGATATCTCCCACTCATCCAATCATCAAATCAATTATCACCCATTTTTTATCAATTACTTCTCCCTCCAACCGATTTTATGGAGATACACTTAGGGCTTCTATAGGAAATCAAGAAGATTGTCATAGCGCGTCTCGACTAAAATTGTGGTTAAAAAAACCTATGTTGGGCGTTCCGCAAGGGAGCTGGCGTCGTCGCACCGCTATCTCGTAGGGGGCGAATAGCCATTCGCCCCTACAGGTGGTATATAATTTCATTTTTTGCCTAAGTTTTGATAATCTTACAATACATCCAGACTCGATATGTAGTTGTGCTCTAGCGCTGCTAGAGATTCAGGGAACTACAAACAAAGACTTTTTGGCAACTAATTATCGGCACTTAATATGACAGATGAATTTCCAGACAGTGGTTTCTATATTTTTATCATTTTTCTTTGCAGCTTTTCTTAAAGGAATTACAGGACTAGGTTTTTCAACTATATGCTTGCCTACTATGGCAACTTTTCTCGATCCGAAAATAGCTATACCTTTAGTTATTGTACCTTCCCTCTCAAGTAACCTTTTGGTGATGACACAAGCTGGAAGATTTAAGGATGCAGTTAGTAATTTTTGGCCTATTTATGTCTCGACGTTCCCAGGGTTACTTCTGGGGGTATACGTTCTCAATTCTATAGAAGGTGCAATTAGTCGAGCTATTCTGGGAGCTATTTTATTTCTCTATGCTTTATGGGCTTTGCGCTCAAAACCTATTATCCTTTCTGAGAAAATGAGAACATGGCTGACTGTTCCGGTAGGATTGACAACAGGAGTAATAAATGGTATCACTGGTTCTCAGATTATGCCTATTTTGCCATTTTTACTTGCTTTAGACCTAAATAAAGAGACTTTTGTACAAGCGATCAATCTTTCTTTTACGCTTTCAAGTGTGGTGATGTTGTTTCTATTGGGTAAAATTGGATTGCTTCAGCCATCTCTGTTAGGTATTGCTGTGGTGGGTATTGTGCCTGTTGCTATAGGTATCAATCTTGGTAGTAGGTTGAGAAAAAGGTTGCCAGAGGAGAAATTTCGTACAGTGGTTTTGTTGTTTTTGTTAGTCGTTGGTTTAAGTTTGATTATTCGGTCTTTAATTATTTAGCTATTCAGAAAATGCCTGACATTTCAGATTCGCTATAGCATAAAATGTACCCTAGAAGTTTAATTTTTTTCTCTATCAAAAAAATCCAGTAAATTTACGCATAAAATAGTTTATTTAGATGGGGAAATAATAGTATACATAAGTAGATGATGTCAATTTTACCTAAGTAATTTCCTATTTATTAAAGATTTAGTAAAGTTTGAAATAAACTCTTGCCATTCTAAAAATCCTATGTAAAGATATATGTTATGGAGTTAATTACAGACTGTTAACTCACAGAAAACTAAACGCACAAATCAATTTAAGGATAGAGAATTAATTATGATGGTTAACAATCAAGTAAGCTCAAAAAAATTTTTAAAGTTTTTACTGTCGTAGACAGTAAAAACTTTGGCTAATGCTTTGACTGCCAATAACTATATAATAAGAACAGCAGTTACTTCTGTTGGTCTGGTAGCAATAAGTTCCCCAGTTCAAGCCGCTTCAATGGGTGTAGTTGATTTTGAAAGTGGATTCACCGATCGTCAATTTATTAACAGTGTTACTGCTAATAATGGTAATGAATTAACTTTCTGGAAAGGAGATCAAACCCCCACATCACTTCCGGAAATCGCAAAGATTGGATGGCCTTATAGTGCTTTTGGTCCTACTGACGGTCTTACTCTTCAGCCCCGAATTGGTAATTTCTTCCTAACAGATGGGCCGTCAGAATCGGTAGCTAATAACTACTTTATTGAATTTAGTCAAGCTGTATCAGAGGTGAGTGTAGACCTTCTAGATTTCGATGCGTTATCTTACCACGGTGGCCCTGGTGTAGCGACTGTAACAGTATTCTCTGATAGTTTTTCAACTGTTATTAATTCTCAGGATTTTCTAAGTTCCACAGGTGCTGGGGAAACTCTTGATACATTCAGCATTAGTGGTAATTCAAATGCTATCAAATCTTTGTCTATTGTTTATAGTGTTAATGGTCGTGGAGATGTAGGAACTGGAATTGATAATATTAGGTTTAAACAATTTGAAGCATCTCAATCAACACCCGAACCTGCTTCAATTTTAGGTTTATTAGGTATTGCTGCTGTTGGTGCTGCTTCCAAGTTAAAGCGCAAGTAAAATTATTAAGGTTATAAATATTTGTGAGAGCGATCGCTTTTCATGTACAGTGGATTCCACCTCGGTGATATACACCCATCGCGGGCAAGATGTCCGCAATTTAACTGGCGATCGCCATAAAATAGGAGGAAGTTATGCTAATATCTCCTGTCTCCTAACTCCTCCCTAATGTTTACTCCTATCTCCTGTCTCCTGTCTCCTCCGTTAACTGAAATTACCCTAAATAACCCCTGGGTGTAATTATCCAATTATTATAAGTTCCTGTAGATTGATTACCAATTAAAATTACAGTCAACATATCAACTGAAACCTCCAATAATTTATCCAGACTTGTTAAAGTAATTTCTTCATTTTCTCGATAAGCAGAACGAACAATTGCTACTGGAGTTTCTGGTTGACGATGCTCCAAAAAAATATTCACTGCCTTAACTAATTGTTCTGTTCTATTCTGAGATTTAGGATTATAAATTGCCACGACAAAATCTGCCATTGCAGCAGCATTTAAACGTTTTTCTATTACCTCCCAAGGTGTTAACAAATCGCTCAAACTAATAGCACAAAAATCGTGCATTAATGGCGCACCAACTCTCGATGCAGCAGACTGTAAAGCACTAACTCCTGGAAATATTTCTACTGCTGGAGTTTTCCCATCCCAACCTTTTGCTTGAAGCTGTTCTAAAACTAATCCTGCCATACCATAAATTCCACAATCTCCAGAAGAAACTACTGCCACAGTTAAACCAAAGTAGGCTAATTCAATTGCTTTTTCTCCCCGTTGTCTTTCTTGAGTAATTGGCATTTTTTCGACTATTTGTCCGGGATTAAATAATGGTTGAATTAAGTCAATATAAAGAGAATAACCAATTACAACATCTGCATAACTAACGGCTGTTTGAGCAGCGGATGTCATCTGGTCTAGTTGACCAGGGCCGGTGCCAATTAATAATAATTTTCCTGTTCTACCTGTATATTCTTTTTCAGCTAAAGCAACAGCAATAGTCATCGCTCCTGGTTCACCTTCGAGGCGGAATATTTGTTTACTAACTAATAAATTTGTGGATAATTTTAAGAACTTTTCTTTCTCTTGAAGAAGAGAAAAAGAATCATCCGTACATCCGTGAAAATCTGTGTCTTGCTGTTGATTTTCCTCCGGGTGAAGTTCCCCTTGTAAAGGTAATTTTGATTCCTTTTGATTATCTCTTATTTCTCCCTTTTGAAATAATAAGAATGAATCATCCGTACATCCGTGAAAATCNTGTAAAGGTAATTTTGATTCCTTTTGATTATCTCTTATTTCTCCCTTTTGAAATAATAAGAATGAATCATCCGTACATCCGTGAAAATCCGTGTCTTGCTCCTGTTTTGCTCCTAAAATAGCTGCGGCTTCAGCAACACTAGGAGTTCCAACTTCTGCTGCAACAATATTAGAAGGATTAGGCACTTCAACACAGTTTAATAAATCTGCTGAAAATGTCCGTAAAGGTAAATTTCGTTCCTGACAAAATTCGACTAATCCTATTTCATCAGCTTTAATATTAATAGTGGCAATACCAGCGATCGCTCCTTCTGCTAAATGATGAGCGCGAAATATTTCCTCGATACCTGTAGCAATTAATTTTTGAGAAGTTCCTCTTTCGCAACCAACCCCCACCCATAAAACTCGCGGGTGCCATTGCACTTTTGGTAAATCTGAATCTGGCGAAAACTGGCGTTGAGTAAAACTAATCCAAATTCTTGCCTTGGGAGTGGGGGATGGTTCGCCTATTTCTGGAGACCCAAAGTAAAACGGATGTTGCTCCGGTAGATGTTTTTGCCACAATGTCGAACCTACTTCTTGAAGCACTTGTACAGTTTCTCCTCTGGCAACCACTGCACTAACTTTATTCCAGTCACCTTCCCCCTGTTGCCAACCAAAAGGTTTACCCAAAATATCGATACCAGGTAATTCTAAATTATGGGATGCTCCTGTAATGACTGGGGTAGCGTTGAGAAGGGGAGCGAGAATATTGGTTAATTTATCAGCACCTCCTTGATGTCCGCTACATAAACTAACGACAAATTTACCCGCTTCATCGACAACAACTACCGCTGGATCGCGATATTTATCTTGCAAAAGTGGAGAAATTAAACGGACGACTGCACCACTAGCAAGACAAAAAACTATTGCGCAATAGTTTTGCCAAATATTTGTCAGATGATTTTTCAGAGAGTCAGTGTAAACCTGGGTGTTGGGAGGAAGATTTATTGTTGTTTGACAAGACTTCGGTATCCAGAGAGTTGCTCCCAATGTTTGACAAATAGGTTGTAATAATTTTACTGATCTAGGAGTTGTGGCGATCGCTGCTATTGGTTGAAATTCTTGGGCAATTATCATTTGGATTTAATATTCCTTTTATAAATAGTCTCTAAGAAGAGTTCAAGAATTGAGAATTGAGAATTGAGAATTACCTCTTCTTATAAAAAAGAGGATTGGCGCTCANGTAATTATTAATTATTAATTATTAATTGTTAATTATTAAATTCTAGGGTGTTTTAACCAAGCCATAATTTTTTCTGGCCATAACTTCGGACTTTCTTGGGGCAGATATTTTGTATTAAACATGGATAAAATTAGAGGATATCCACCTACTTTAGCACTCATTAATAAGTGAGTAGCGATCGCCAATAACATGATTAGCCAACCTATCAGATGCAGGGAGTACCAAAAATGATACATTTCACCATTAGGCAACCAATTTTCGTCTTGTAATTTTCCTGAACCTATTGATAGTATTGCTGAGAATAAAATTGTGGTATTGACCATGCGATGCAGTCTATACCACCAAATATTTTCACCCACGTTATTTGTCAATTTTTGCCAATCATCTGATTGAACTAAACGGTTTCTACCTATTTTGATACTTACTATAATAAATCCCAAAAATATCAAGAATAAAACAAAGGCAAAAGTTCCATGGATATCTATTAAACTACGGTTTTTGATAGTCAAACCGACTTTGCAAAATCTACCATCCCAACTATCATAAACCAAAAAACCTGTAATTACACAAGAGATTACCAATAAAGCATTAATACTGTGAAATAAACGCAGCAAAAAAGGTTGATAGGGTTGAGTTTTTGACATATTTTTTTCTATTCTTTCTATCTTCAATTTTACCGAAGAATTAAGGTTTAAAGCCTTCTATTTCAAGAGAAACAATTAATTTATTTTCCTTTTATTCAATCCAATCCGTTTTAGGG
>NZ_LGSU01000934.1 GCF_002260545.1 Hydrocoleum sp. CS-953
GAGAAAATATTTGATAAATTTTGGAAAATACCAACATTTGATGAATATTTTAAATCTCATATTGAAGATGTATCAACAGAACTAAAAGAAGGTTTCCAAGATTCATGAATTTCAGAAATGGAGCCTTTTTACTGTATCTTAAAAGTTGAGAACCTTGACAGCTTTGATACGAATAATATTTGGGATGATGACATTACCTATTTCCTAAAGGGAATAGAAGGATTTAACGGATTTAGTGAAAAAGGATTGCGTTATTCAAAGGCAGATACCTATCATATAGATGAAGAAATAGATGCTATTGTAATGGCACAATATTTAACTATGAGAACTCAAAAAAATCATGTTGTTATCGGTATCTTAGAAAATGGTACTAAAGAGGTCTGGATTGGAAAATATGAGTATGATGAGCAACTGAAAAAACAACATCAAGTATTACTTAAAAAATTTACTAAAATGCCAGAATATCATGAATATGTAAATGATATTAATGAATTCTTAGATAAGAAAATCAAAGAGTCATAAAGGTAGGGTTGAGAACTTAGGAGTTAGGATAATTACCGAAAAATTTAGGTATAAAACCTCTTCATTCATGGAGAAAAAAGACAAAAATTATTTTAGTCAATCCTTCTATTATAGGAGAGGCAATTATTAATTAAGGCTTGCTGATTAAATATCAAAGCATTTACCGATAAAGGTTTGAGGCTTTTTAGGTCTGAAATACCTTGGTTTTCAGCTCTTGTTGTTCAAAAAGGAGTGCATTTTTGGCGCATACATAGTTGGGCAAAAAAAATTACTCCCCTACTCACCTACTGCCGAAAAAAGACTTTTTCAGCCAACCCTAATTGTAAGCATTTCCTGCGGAATGCTGCGCAAACAGCTATTAGCTGTCAGCCATCAGCTCTCTTTAAGGACAGTTTTTCAATTAAGATAGACCTTAAGAGCAAGAGAACCAGCTTTTGTAGTAAGACAATTAATAAAGCTTTTCTTGTCAACTAAAACCAATAGCTGATAGCTGACGGCTGACGGCTGAATGCTTACCCCTAATTATTAATTATTAATTTTCAACCTTGCTTATTTGTCAACCAATTTGATAAATCCTCGAAAGTAGTAAAATCAAAAATATCCTCGCTCAAATTTTCCAACTCTGCTAAAGAAAAATCTGAAAACTGATTTTTAAGATTTTCTGAAACTTCACCAAAACGCTTTTTAAGTAACCGAATTATTAGAGCGATCGCTTCCTGTACAAAGGCTAGTCTTATCGGTCAACTTATCAATATAAATACATAGATTCAGGGTGCATAATATACACCCTATTAATCTCTTAAATATTAACACTAATAAACTGTGATTCTGGTAAAGCAGCAATTTCTGAAGATTCTGTGTTCAACACATATCCTAATAATTGATTTGTGCCAGCAATTCTCATAGCAGTACCTTCTAAAATACCATCATTATTCGGGTCTAAATCCTGCACTAAAATACCTCCCTTAGCTAACAGGTCAAGTTCATCATCTAAGAATGGTAAAATTAGATTTGCATTAATACCAAACTCATCAAAACTATTAAAATCTTCAAAGATTAAATCAGCTTTTGTCAACCCTCCTGTTAATCCAATAATATCTTCAGCAGAGTCAAAATCAGTAATAATTGCATTAGGTAATTCAACACTATTAGGAATTAGTGGAAATATAGAACTAATAGCACTTAAATCTTCTTCTATTCCTGCTAAGTCAGTTCTGAAAACATATACATCACTTCCCAAACCACCCCGATAAATACCAACACCAGCATCACCAATAAGAGTATCATTACCCTCACCACCAACTAATAGATCGGTATCTTTACCCCCACGCAATATATCATCACCTAAACCACCATCAAGAAAATCTGTATCTCTCTCACCAAACAAACTATCATTACCATCATTCCCTAATAAATCATCTTCTCCTCTACCTCCAAATATTAAGTCATTCACAGATGAGCCATTAATACTATCATCACCACTAAGAGCTAATATTCCTCCAGGAAAATCATTAGCTTGTTGTACCGTAAGAATCTCATTATCATCACCATCTGTTCCTAATAAACGAGGAAGGGGTTCTGAAAAATCTGGGGTAAGTACCATAATTCATAAGTCTCCTAATATGCTAAGTTTTTTTGCCTATCCATTTCTATGGTATTTGACCTGTAATATCAAATCCAGTAGTATCGGTACAATTCAATACCGTAGGGGTTTGGTCACCAAACCCCTACCAAACTTGGAGTTTTTACCAATACCGATGAACCCCCCCTTACTATCTAAAGCAAGCGGATTTGATATAACTAACAATATTTAACTTCCCTGGCGGGAAGTCCTGCGCTCTCTTGAAAAGGAGCGTCATAAAGGAAAGCCAGGGTCAACAGTCGGATACCTCCATAAGCTAAACCCTCTGCTCCCCTTGACAAGCAGGAAGTATTTTATTATAATCTAATCTGCAAACACAGGGGGAGGACATCACCTCTGTTAAAACAGTGGTCAGGGTTTCCCTGGCTGAAGAATCCCGCGTTGTCGCGGAGCGCGTAACGTCGGGAGTATGTCAAACTTATGTCTATTATACTCACTAAAAATTTAAGCAAAGTCTATCCAGTAGCTATCAAAGAACCTGGAATTAAAGGAACATTACGTCATTTTATTCGTCGCCAATACCAATATGTTAAGGCAGTTGAAAATATTTCGTTTCAAATAGATCCAGGAGAAATAGTAGGATTTCTTGGACCTAATGGTGCTGGTAAAACGACTACCCTGAAAATGCTGACAGGTTTAATTCATCCCTCTAATGGAGTAGTTAAGGTTGCAGATAATATACCCTTTGACCGCAAGAGAGAATTTTTACAGCAAATTACTTTAGTCATGGGGCAAAAACAACAGTTAATATGGGATTTACCTGTGTTAGACTCCCTGAAAATTAATGCTGCTGTTTATGATGTTTCTGACAAAGAGTATCACAGACGGTTGATGGAGTTAACAGAGATGTTGTCGCTAGAAGGGAAGTTGAAGCAACCAGTCAGAAAATTATCTCTGGGGGAACGGATGAAAGCGGAGTTGATGGCTGCGTTATTGCATCGACCGCAAGTTTTGTTTTTGGATGAACCAACTTTAGGTTTAGATGTCAACGCTCAAGCAGCAGTGCGGGAATTTTTGCGGGAATATAATCAACGTTATCAAGCAACTGTGTTGTTAACGAGTCATTATATGGCAGATATTACTGCTTTGTGTAAGCGGGTGTTGTTAATATATCAAGGTGAATTAATTNTGGCTGCGTTATTGCATCGACCGCAAGTTTTGTTTTTGGATGAACCAACTTTAGGTTTAGATGTCAACGCTCAAGCAGCAGTGCGGGAATTTTTGCGGGAATATAATCAACGTTATCAAGCAACTGTGTTGTTAACGAGTCATTATATGGCAGATATTACTGCTTTGTGTAAGCGGGTGTTGTTAATATATCAAGGTGAATTAATTTATGATGGCAGTTTAGATGGTTTACTCGATCGCTTTGCTCCTTATCGAGAGGTGCAGATAGAATTAGCTAATGCTGTTCCTCCAGATGTAGATAATTTTCGGCAACTTTTATCTAATTATGGGGAGGTGGAAACATTGGAAGGTCAGGCAGTACGTTTGTTGGTGCGTCGCGAAAAATTAACTGAGACTGTAGCGCGAATATTGGCAGAATTAGAAGTACAAGATTTGACGGTGACTGACCCTCCTATTGAGGAAGTTATTGGTAGAGTTTTTCAGTCAGGGAAGGTTGAAGTCAGAAGTCAGTAGGAGCGAATAGCCATTCGCCCTTACATCATTTATGTTGTAATATTTTATCGTAGGGGTTTGGTCTCCAAACCCAAGCGTAAATGGGATTTGGAAACCAAACCCCTACAGTTTTTTTGCTATATTATCATTTATTTTATTTTCAGTTCAGCTATCTATTGAATTTTTGTTGTCTAATCAATTTCTTTCTTTTATAAAATACGATGACTAATATTCCTCCAGAAATTCAATCCTATAAACGTACAGCTTGGAAACCTATAATTATTGAAGGTGATGGTGCTTTAACTGCTTCTAAATTTGCTGGTAAACCTTGGTTGGGAAAACATGAAAAATGGCCGAAATGTCCTCTTTGTCAGAATCCTTTAGAATTATTTGTTCAGCTAAACCTAAATCAATTACCAGAAGCATTACAAAATGAATTTGGTAGTGGTATTTTACAAATATTTTATTGTACAAATCAATTTGGATGTAATCCATCACCACATAAAATTCAGGCATTTTCAGATGCTCATTTGATTAGAATTATTCAGCCAGAAAGAAAAAAACAACGTATAGAAATTCCCAAAAATCAAGATTTTTTTCCACCTAAATTAATCGTTGATTGGCAAAAATTAGAAGATTATTCTAACTCTGAAGCAGCATCAGAATTTGGTATAGAATTAAATGATGAATTATATGAAGATAATTTCCCAATTGAAGGAGATAAATTAGCTGCCTGGCCTTTATAGATTCAGGGAATAGAATATCCTAATTGTCCGATTTGTGGTGAAACAATGAGATTAGTTTTTCAGGTTGATTCTGAAGATAATTTACCTTTTATGTTTGGGGATGCTGGTTGTGGTTATATTACTCAATGCAAANCAATGAGATTAGTTTTTCAGGTTGATTCTGAAGATAATTTACCTTTTATGTTTGGGGATGCTGGTTGTGGTTATATTACTCAATGCAAACATCATAAAAATCAAGTAGCATTTCATTGGAATTTTTTATGATAGACCATTGAACACTCAATAATTATAGCATTTATTATAATTAATAAAGAATTTTATCTCACTCAGGTACATTACTGGCTGCCAAGATCCCTGCACTGCAAAACTGATAACTGAAATGACTAATATTCCTCCAGAAATTCAACCCTATAAACGTACAGCTTGGAAACCTATAACTACTGACGGTGATGGTGCTTTAACTGCTTCTAAATTTGCTGGTAAACCTTGGTTGGGAAAACATGAAAAATGGCCGAAATGTCCTTGCTGTCAGGAACCTTTACAATTCTTTCTTCAGCTAAACCTAAATCAATTACCAGAAGCATTACAAAATGAATTTGGTAGTGGTATTTTACAAATGTTTTATTGTACCAATATAGATACTTTATGTGATGTAGATTATGAAGGATGGGAGGCATTTTCAGATGTTCATTTTCTCAGAATTATTCAGCCAGAAGGAGAAGCACAAGATGTAGAAATTCCCAAAACTCAAGATTTTTTTCCACCTAAATTAATCGTTGATTGGCAACAATTAGAAGATTATCCTAACTCTGAAGAAGCATCAGAATTTGGTATAGAATTAAATGATGAATTATATGAAGATAATTTCCCAATTGAAGGAGATAAATTAGCTGGCTGGCCTTTATGGATTCAGGGAATAGAATATCCTAATTGTCCGATTTGTGGTGAAACAATGAGATTAGTTTTTCAGGTTGATTCTGAAGATAATTTACCTT
>NZ_LGSU01000935.1 GCF_002260545.1 Hydrocoleum sp. CS-953
ACAAATCGCACTGATAACTGATAACTGATAACTGATAACTGATAACTGAAAAAACCCGCCCCTACAAACTTCCTTCCTACAAATGAACTTGAAAATACTGACGATATAACTCACACCTGGGATAACATTTATTATGCTCCCATTTCACCAAACCTAAACTATCTAATTTAAAACCTAACATTCCTGTTAACTGCCCGCTAGAATTTTCAGAAATCACATTTTTCATCGCTTCAACTAACTCTGAATATTCTTCTAAATTCCACAAATGTCGTCGCAAATGGTCGCTATAAATTCCGGTTTCACTCGTTACATTTTCCGGTAAATCTGACAGAGTTAAATCTTGTTTAGAAATATGATATAGTGCCACCCTAACTAAATAAGGATGACCGCCAACAATTGCCATTAATTTCTCAACTTCTTGTTCAGACCAATTCAAATTATGTCGCGATGCTAAATCCTGAACTTGCTGTTGATTAAATTCCGGTAAATCTATAGGTAATCCCACATTAAAAGGAGATTGATTAATATTCATGGGAATATAAACCTCGGTAGAATGTACCACCAACAACCTTAACTTTTTCCAAATAGCACGTCGCTTTGATTCTTCATGCCAAGCTCGCAATAATCCTAAAAAATCTTCGGCAATATCAGGATATTGAAAAACTCGGTCAATCTCATCTAAACCCAATACTAAAGGATTATCTATTTGTGCTAATAAATACTTCTCAAAATAATCCTTACAATTAACTTTACTGCCAAAAATATCATCCCAATAATCATCTAATTGATTAGGTAAACGTAACTCCCTTCCCACATAAGCACAAAACCATTTTAAGAATTGTTCAAGATTACTAAAAACCTCTTTATCTACTAACTGAAAACTCAACGGTACAGTCCGATATCCTGACTGAGCAGCATGATGCAAAATTCTTGCCATTAAAGAAGTTTTTCCCATCTGTCGTGGCGCTTTAATTCTTATTAAACCACTGGGTTGTAATATAGTTTGATAACAACGTTCTTCAATAGGTGGGCGTTCGATATAAAAAGTAGATTCTACATCAATTTGTCCCCCCGGTATTTCAGGTTCCGCAGAGGGTAAAGGAGGGCGACTTTCTGACACAATGCTACTAATTTCTTCAGGGGTGTGAGTTTCTTCTTGCTCCTCTACTTCCGGCGCAACATTTCCCGGTGGAGCAGCTAACAAAGTCAAAACTTCCCGCAAAATAACAACACTATCTTCAGGCGATCGCCACTCCCGTTGTTGAATGCGATAGAGATAACCGCGCAAGTCATGGTTAAGAGGTGTACTGAGAGAAAAACCTACCCGAATTGGCAAAATTACAGGTTTACGGTCAGGTCGAGAAAATTGCAATTCCCTAGCAAGTTGTACTTGATAGGTGAGCAACTCACTTTGCGCCGACTGAGGAGGCAAAAATAACAGTAAATAGTCACATCGCTTCAACTCTTCATTAATTCGCCGAAACCAATTTTCTCCCAGACGAATATGATCTGCTGCCATAAATACCTGATGACCAGCAGCAGTCAGAGCAGTTTCAAATTGTCGCGCCAATTCTTGATCTGGGTCTTGACTGCGATAACTGATAAAAACTTGGGAACTATTTTGATTGACTATTTGTTCGTTATCTAGTAGAGGTAATAGTTCCCCCAGAGTTCCTGACTCTGTTTGAGATGAACCTTGTTTTCCCGAACGGTGGTCAGTTTCATCTAATGTTAGACCAAAGGTGGCAAAAAGCTGTTGAATTTTGCTGAGGTCTGCACCGACTCGCCCCTGTCTAATTTTACTGATAGTGTCGGAACCAACTCTAGACTCTGCTTCAATTTCTGCCAGAGTACCTCTAAGGTTATATTGCTGTTTCCATTCATCAATAGCTTCATTTAATTTTTTCAGTCCAGAAGTTGTGAGAATTCGTCCGCGATCGCGCTTTGATTTTTTTTCCATTATCTATACTTTATATTGTTATTTAGGACTTATACAGCAACCATACCTGTAGTAGACTAACACAGCTTAAATGGAATAGTAGGGGCGGGTTTTAGTTGCAATTTTCATGCTCACCCTAAGATTAAATAAACCTGCCCTAATGCACAAAATTAGTCGTGTTAGTCCACTACTGGAATGACACATCTAAAATTCAGCGTTACATCATTAGGGGGGGCGGGTTTATCTAACTTTAAGTGAAAGCTCGTTAATTTAACGGGGAAACCCGCCCCTACTTGCACTATTTAAAGTGTGTCACTGTAGTAGGATGTTTTGTAACCCACCTTAAACCACAGAAGTAGGTAGAACAGATAATTTTCCATAAGTCCTGTAGTTATTATTTTAAGTGTAAGTGATTTTAACGAAGATAACTAATTTTTTCTAATTTAAGGAAGTTAACTAATTAATCAAATTTTAACTGCTACTCTTTTCAAACTAGACTACCCAGACAATTCTAACTTTTCCAGATTTTTTTCAGCTTTTTTAATTAACTCCCTAATGTTCTCCACAATAACTTGTTGATTTTTTTAAACTATAGGAGTACAAAATAGAAAATCAGGGATGAAAAAATTTATTCATAGTTCAATTTCTACTCTTGTAACAACAATATTTTTGAGTATCAATTATTTGACTCCTGCCAGAGCAAATTTCACTTTTGATGAGGTAGAAATTGACCAAAATCAAGTTATTGCCATGGCAATTCCTCTAAATGATTTACAAGAATATTCTGGTTATAAACTGATGATTTTAGAGCAGCGTTCTAATGAAAGACCTTGTTGGAGAGAAAGCGAAACTGAATTATATCCAATTTTAGTTGAACCTTTACTTTCAAACTTGAATTTTGCTGGAATTTGTGAAGAAGCTACTGATAATAATGATTATTCAATACGGGTAGATGATAATGATTTATCAGTGAGTCATAGATTAATTTTGGAAAATGTTGGTGATGAAATTAAATTATTTGGTATTTCTCTAACAGGGGATAAAAATTTGATTGGTAGAACTCGCGGAATAAGTGATGGAATAATGAAGATTTTTCTCGAACCAGGTTGGAAATTTACTAAACGTAGTTATGAGGAAAAAGTTCTTGGTCATTTTTATTTTAGTTATGATAGTTTTACTGCGAAACAAGATGCTGTGGAGCAAAAAATAGCTGAGATTGAAGCTCAAATTCCAGATTTTTTAGAGATGGATAATAATCTAAATAGGGAGCAGGAAGTAGGGAGCAGGGAGTAGGGAATAGGGTTGTTAGGAATAAGTATTAATCGCGCTTAATGCCTAGAATCGTTAAAAAAATTTATCTTACTTATTTATTACTTAATAACTAAAGTCTTCAGGAAGGATAGCGTTATTTTTGAGAATTGTTATTATACACCAGATTCCAGATTAATTTCGTACAACTGACAAGGTAAATATTTTTTCCTTTTTCCGTATTCTATTCCCCATTTTATCTACTTCCTAAAAACATCAATATATGTACTTCCTAAAGTAGGAAAATACTGTAAATAAAATTTCACAAAAACCATGAAGCTAAAATTGATGAACCAAAGCCAAATTCCTAACTTTCCTCAGAAAAAAAAGAATGATTTAGAAACATTTTTAGAGCTAGTTGAACTTAATTTAGTGATTCAAGAAATAGAGTATTTTACAGGAGATGATTGGTTATCTCTATGTGGTGATATTGACAGTGGAGAAATTTATCGAAGCTGGTTTGTTTGGCAAGATACAGAAGTTACTCAAGATTGGGAAGCTTACGATCATGTTACTAATCAACGAATTATTGCCAGTAACCGGACTCTATTAATAGCAAAAATTGATGAAATAGAAAATGGGAGAAATAATTAATTATGACAAGTTTAGAAATAATAATTTTTACTTTAATACCAACTATAGCTTGGGTAATTGGAATTGTATTTGCTCCAGTTGATAAGTTTTAAGCGCTACGCGCTAGGGAATAGGGAATAGGGAATAGGGAACAGTAGACTCTTAAAGGTTTCCAGGATTGATAACTGTCCTAAGCTTAATGCGTAGTGCTATAAAATTTGCAGTTTGTAGGTGAGTTTGACAAAGAACATTTCACTAGAAAATTTAAAAACTTCAGTGTCATTAATTTACCAGATAATTAATCTTTTAATTTTAATATTTTCGGGCATTTACTATTTGAGGAATCACGCGCAAAATCTGCAATTTTTTCTGGTCCAGACATTTGCAAATGTTTCAACAATTCACTACTTTCTGTCAATAATTTATCAACATTAATCTCAAAATAATCAGGGTGATAATAATTCAATTTCTTAATACCTTCCCCCAATAACATAACAGCACCACGCCAATTTTCATTCCCTGCATGATAAAGTCCTACTGCTATTTGTAAAATCCCTTGATAAAAAGTGCGTTCTGGTTCTCCAGCTTCCAGCCATAAAGCCTCAAGAGTATCATGGCATTTGTAGAATTCTTGTTCGTTAAATTCTGCTATTCCCTGCCAAAACTCTTGAGGGATTTTTTCTTGTTCAGAAGTCATTATTATTAAGTCAAAAATCTTTCATTAAAAAGTAAATTGAATTGAATATAGCGTTTCTCTGTCACTGTGAAGTAGAGTATTTTTTCTTTACCGAATAATTAAGGTTTAAAGCATCTCATGATCAAAGAGAAACAATGAATTTATTTTCCTTTTATATCAATCCTCTTCCTTTTAGGGAGAGGTAATTATCAATTATCCATTATCAATTATCAATTATTGAACTGCTCCTTATTCCCTGTTAAAGTTTTCCCTAAAACAAACGAATTTTATACCTCACTCAGAGATGGGAATTGCTATATCAATAATCCAAATTTTTTCTCTTTCCTTATTATTTTTCTACCCAATGTTGCGTAAAGGAGAGAAGCAAATTATGGTGAATATTTTCAGAAGAAGGAAAAAGGAAAATAAATTATCCTTGTTCATAGAGACGATATTTGTTTTTAGCTAACGCCGAGATTAAAAGGGAAGTTTGGTTCACTCAAAACTTTTAACTAAACCTTCTTCCTTCTTCCTTCGAGTTTTCAACCTACATGGTTGCTCTAGTTGACTCTAAATCTTCTTGGGTAATTTCTTGTTGTTCACCAGCAAAATCATTATCTGGAGTTAAAAACAACATACAATGACATTCTTTGCGCTCCCGCATTGGTACACAAGGACAATTCCAATAGGTAGCTTTTACCTCTGCTTCTTTATCTTCATAATGACGACATGGACATAAAGGAGCGCCCAATTCATCCTTATGTTTAGCTAATCCTTCAATTACCACAGCAGTAACTGAAGGATCTACACAAAAATAAGTATTTGTATTCTTAGCATACTTTTCAGAGAACTTTTTCATCGCCTCCAAAGATTTTTCACTAGATAATTTCTTGTTTTCTGTAGTCAGGGTCATAATATATGTTTGTTATGGTGCTGATATTAGTTAGTTCCATTAATTTTACTACATAAAGCCATTTTCGGGGGCAAATCAAATTAAAAATTTCCAGACTTAATTTTTTGACTTGTATACTAT
>NZ_LGSU01000936.1 GCF_002260545.1 Hydrocoleum sp. CS-953
AAACTCAAGCAGTCAGAAAATTCTACAAATAACAAAAATTAAAGCACTTTTGAGGATAGTGAAGTAACGTTTCATTTTAATCTGTGTTCCCTGTTCCCTAAAATCCTAAAACTTTGTATCTCACCAACGTGAAAACTGCTGTAAATATTCATAGTTATTAATCCGGAATTACAACTAACTCACAGAATAAATTACTTAGATTACTCCTATTAAGTATAAATAAAACTAAAACTATAATCATGGAATTAAAACCTGCATCTAGCCATAGTTTTTCCGGACATATTCCCATAGAAATAGATAGAGATAGTTGGCGTTTCGGCTGTCGCCGACATGACAGGCGGAGCCTAGTGGCAGCTATATCACTACCTACTAATATCGAAGCCGAAATCCAAACTAGCGAAGTTTACAGTCTTATGTTGAGAAACTTAAAAACTACCCTAGAAGAAGCAGTCGCTGAAACCGAAGCTCAAATTAAAGTATTAGGATCTGAAGCAATTAAACTCACCCTCAAAAACTTAACTAGAACATTAATACCAGACAAAAAAGATTCTTCGACAAACCTAACTTCCTCTCAACCTAACAACATAGATGAGCAGGAAAAAAATACTCTTTCTCAACAGAAATATCAGGAACAATTAATCCCTAAAAATCCAAATCAGGTTCAAGAAAAAATAAGTACAAACCTAAGCAGTGCTATAGAAACAGAAACTCCAAATGAATCAATAGTCGTATCTATAAATTCCGATAATACAGATGAGCCAGAAAAAAATANAGTGCTATAGAAACAGAAACTCCAAATGAATCAATAGTCGTATCTATAAATTCCGATAATACAGATGAGCCAGAAAAAAATACTCTTTCTCAACAGAAATATCAGGAACAATTAATCCCTAAAAATCCAAATCAGGTTCAAGAAAAAATGAGTACAAACCTAAACAGTGCTATAGAAACAGAAACTCCAAATGAATCAATATTCGTATCTATAAATTCCGATAATATAGATGAGCAAGAAAAAAATCCTCTTTCTCAACAGAAATATCAGGAACAATTAATCCCTAAAAATCCAAATCAGGTTCAAGAAAAAATGAGTACAAATCTAAGTAGTGCTATAGAAACAGAAACTCCAAATGAATCAATAGTCGTATCTATAAATTCCGATAATATAGACACTAATCTTTCAGAAAATAACAACAATTACTCTGAAAAGTTTCAACCAGAAAATAATCTACTAAAATGGAATAAAAAGCCAACAAAAGCAGAACAAGCAGCTATAGCACTTCAGGAAAGAAATACATATCTACACGAACTAGGCAAAAAACTACAAAAAGCACGAAAAATGCGTTATTTATCAATGAAACAAATTCATAAACAAACATTCGTGCCACTTCATTACCTAGAAGCAATAGAGAAAGGTGAAACAGAAAAATTACCAGAAGATGTATATCTTCGGGGATTCATCTTTCGTCTTGGCAATGCTTTAGGATTTGACGGAGTAACTTTAGCGGCAGAATTACCTATTTCCAATTCACTTCAAGGGTTAATGCCATCTTGGTCTAAGTCCAATAAGGATTTTGGATTTTATCTACATCCAGCTTACTTATACTTAGGTTATACAGCTTTAATGGCTGGAGCAGTAAGTGGACTAAGTTGGATATCTCAACAACCAAGTCCTGGAGCAAATATAATTCCAGATACACTAGAACCAGCTGATTCAGTTGCCCACTCAGATAGAGATTTAGAAACCACTCAAACACCTGGATTAAAATCTACTACAGGTAGTCTAGTTGTTGGTTCTGATATGGCTCCACCAGAAACAATGATTTAGGGCTTGCTGAATATAGTCATTTCAAATAAGGATGAAACACTTTTTTGCCTGAAACCCTTTCCAGGAAAGGAACACTCGTCCGAGTCTTATTCAGAATGACTATAAGTCTTTTAGTAGGAGTCGGGAGTTAGGAGTCGGGAGTCGGGAGTCGAGAGTCGGGAGTTAGGAGTCGGGAGTTAGGAGGAATGGAAATTCTAAAGTAGGTAGTCAGAAGAATAGTCCCTTAATTTTTCTGTGGAGCGTTACCTCAAAATGCTCACTTTTTCAGCTCCATCAACTGAAAAGCTGGTACTTTTTCCCGACCTAAAATTGTTCAAACCTTTAGAGACTGTTTGTCAAATAATTATTAAGAGAGCACGGGAAGTGACTAAAATCTAAAAGCGGTAATGCTTCAAGGGATTGAAATAAGGTAGATAGAGAAGTATTCAGTACATATATTCCTAGATTTAATAGCAACAAAATATGTCAAGTATTTCTTCAGACCTATTCCCTCCATACCTATTCCCTCCATACCTGTTCCCTTTTCCCTATCTCCTTTTTATATTTCCTGATACACTCAATCTCTTATATTTTAATGCTTTGATGTTTAATCAGCAAACATGATTTAGATTTAATTTGTAATTAGAAGATTATCTCTATGTACAACTGTTTCAGCACCTGCATAGCCCAAAATATCAGGTATATTTTCTGAGCGACAACCTAGAATTTTTTGCAATTCAGCATTGCTATAGTTCACAAGTCCCCTAGCTATTTCCTCACCTTCTTCATTGCATAGTTGTACAGCATCCGATGAATTAAACTCCCCTTCTACTTGAGTAATACCAGCAGCTAATAGAGATTTACCAGACTCAGAAATGGCCTTAACTGCACCTTGGTCTAGATAGAGCTTGCCGGCTGGAACTAAAACATTGGCAATCCAGTGTTTGCGGGCATTTACTTGTTGTGCTTGAGGTTCAAACTGAGTGCCAATAGATTCTCCATTGAGGATTTTTTCTATATTAGTAGGAATTTTACCATCAGTAATTACAGTTCGGACTCCAGCAGTTGTGGCAATTTTAGCAGCCTCAATTTTTGTAATCATTCCGCCAGTTCCTCGTCCACTAACAGACTCGCCAGTTTGAACTTCTAGTTCTTGGAGTTGTTCTATTCGCTCTACTAAGGTAATGGGTAAAGCATCTGGATTATTTCTTGGATCGGCTGAGTATAGTTTATCAACATCAGTTAGTATGAATAACCAATCGGCCTCTACTAGACGAGCAACTAAAGCTGAGAGAGTATCATTGTCCCCAAATTTTAGCTCTTCAACAGCAGTAGTATCATTTTCATTGACTATCGGGACTACACCAAGTTGCAAAAGTTGTTGAAAAGTGTTATGTGCATTGACATAACTACTACGTCGTGATAAGTCACTTCTAGTTAGTAAGATTTGAGCAATTGTTTGTTTCAAAGATGAAAATAAGTCATCGTAAACTCGCATTAGTCGTCCTTGACCTACTGCTGCTACTGCTTGTTTGATGGAAATATTTCGGGGCTTTTCGGTTAGTCCTAAAAGATCGCAACCTACACCAACAGCTCCAGAAGATACTAAAACGACTCGATGTCCCTGCTGACGTAGATTGATAATAGTTTCAATTAAGCTAGAAATTGTGGATAAGGCTAAATTTCCGGTTTCTGAATTAGTTAGGCTAGAAGTACCTATTTTAATCACTATTGTATTCATAGAAATAATTGAATTTTTCAACTACTAATCCTAAGCGCAAAAAATTAGCCTTTAACTGAGTAAAATTGAAATATTTATCATTGGAGATTATTTGTAAAGCAAATATTTAAGAAGGTTAGTAAGCTTTTCTGGGAAGAAATTGAGAAAATTGTCCTTCTGAAGTGAAAAATTTTTGGCGATTGCCTTGCTATCCTAATATTTAGATAGGGATAGGGCTACTTTCAGATTTTAATGGTGGTGCATAGTAATGGTATTGGAAGTGTGGGAAGTGTGGCAGGTATAGGAAGTGGGGAAAAAATATATATATTATCACCATTACGCAAGCGGGACTACCCAGATTTTTTGACAAACACTCTCTTAAAATCATTTTTATAGTTAGTATGATAACTAATTTTTGATTCACTCGGCTCCCAAGAACTCCCTCAACATGATAAAACTTTGAAAAATTGATTCAGAATAGACAGAATAGATGGTGCTTTTGGTATAGTGTCAGTGAATGGCTTGAATAGTATTCCAAATTGTATGAGATTTTCTGTATAGCAGTATTCGCAAATTTCACCGGAAAATTGGGTTTGAATCCTCCCCTGTTAAGAACATTCCTAGAAAATTGCAAAACTCAAATAGAATTTCATAGCACTAGCCCCTGCCAGCAAATTAAGATAAATTTGCAAAGACTGAACAAAAAAACCTATTAGTCTAATTAGGTGTGGTGGAGGAGAATCTAGGAGTGCTAAATAGAATGTCAACAGTATATTCAACAAATTTTACCAAAAATGGTCAAGCAAAACTACTGCGTGTCGGGGTAATAGGGGTTGGTAATATGGGACAACATCATACCCGTATCCTAAGTTTGCTCAAAGATACTAAGTTAGTAGGTGTAGCAGACATCAACGTGGAAAGGGGACTAGATACTGCCAGCAAGTATGGAGTTCGTTTTTTTGAGGACTATCAAGAGCTTTTGCCTCATGTTGATGCTGTCTGTATCGCCGTGCCTACTCTTCAACATTATGCTGTAGGAATGACCTGTTTAAAAGCAGGAGTCCATGTATTAATGGAAAAGCCGATCGCTGCCAGTATTGCTGAGGCCGAATTTTTGGTTAATACTGCTGCTGAAACAAATCGAATTTTACAGGTGGGTCATATAGAAAGGTTTAATCCTGCTTTTCAAGAACTCAGTAAAGTTCTTAAAACAGAAGAGTTATTGGCCTTGGAAGCTCATCGGATGAGTCCTTATTCTCATAGAGCTAATGATGTGTCTGTAGTTTTGGACTTGATGATCCATGATATTGACTTATTACTAGAGTTAGTAGCTGCTCCAGTAGTAAAATTGACTGCTAGTGGGGGTAGTGCTTCTAGTTCTGGAAATTTAGATTATGTAACAGCTACTCTTGGTTTTGCCAATGGTATAATAGCTACTCTAACTTCCAGTAAGGTGACACACAAAAAACTTCGTTCGATAGTTGCTCACTGTAAAAATTCTTTGACAGAAGCAGATTTTCTCAACAATGAAATTCTGATTCACCGTCAAACAACAGCAGATTATGTGACAGATTATGGTCAGGTTCTTTATCGTCAGGATGGTTTAATTGAAAAGGTTTATACTAGCAATATTGAACCTCTTCATGCAGAGTTAGAACATTTTGTCAATTGTGTGGGTGGAGGAAATGAACCTTCGGTTGGAGGAGAACAAGCTCTTAAGGCATTGCGTTTAGCTAGTTTGATTGAGAAAATGGCTCTTGATGGTTTAGCTTGGCATCCAGCAGATTCAGAATATAATTTGTTGAATACTTCAATGCTCAAAGTAGGTTAAAATATTTCCATAATTCCTCTAGGAATTTTTTAATAGAAGTATTATTTTTTTGATAAATTACTCCGCCTTATTTATATATATTTAGGCGGATTTTTATAGCAGTTTTCATGTTTTTTAGAGTACAGAGATTTGGGATTAAAGGAAGAAGGCTCATATTATCTAGGAGAGGAGGAAGAAGGAAG
>NZ_LGSU01000937.1 GCF_002260545.1 Hydrocoleum sp. CS-953
ATCTTACTCAATAATCAAATCTCATAATCTTTAGAACCTACTATATTTGCTAACAACAGGTTATTAGTGTTTCAAGTATTAATAATCTCAAAAATTTAAAAGCTATGAAAATAGACATAGTTAACATAAACTAATATTAACACTGTTAGAGTTTCAGTGATTATGTATTGCTTCTTGATTGTGATATGATAAATCAGGGTAAAAAAGCAACACAAAAACCAGTAATAGCCTTAAGTATTAGGAGAGAATAAAATGGCAGGAGAGACCCCCTCTACAGAAACACAAAATCAAGAAATAAATGAAAATATTCAAGATGTTCAAGTTGCTGTTGAGGAAAGTGTAGACTTAGATTCATCTCAAAAGGTAGAGAATAACAAAGAAGTGTCTGAAGATAATGCCTCTGTAGAGACAGAGCAGCAGAAATTTGAGCCAATATCAGAAGAAATAGTCTTATTGAAGGAGGCTTATGAATCCTTACAAACTCAGTTAGAAACTACCAAATTTCAACTAGAGGAAAAAGAGACTCTATACAAAAGACTAGGAGCAGATTTTGACAACTTCCGTAAACGGACAGAAAAGGAAAAGCAAGAATTGGATACACAGGTTAAGTGTGCCACAATCATTGAATTATTACCAGTAATTGACAACTTTGAGCGTGCTCGTTCCCAGATAAAACCAGCAAATGATGGAGAAATGACTATTCATAAAAGCTATCAAAGTGTCTATAAGCAAATGGTAGATTCTTTGAAAAAATTAGGAGTTTCTCCTATGCGCCCAGAAGGTGAAGAGTTTGACCCGAATCTACATGAAGCAGTAATGCGAGAGGCAACAACAGAGCATCCAGAAGGAACCGTAATAGAAGAGTTGGTGCGTGGTTATATCCTAGGCGAGCGTGTACTCCGACATGCTATGGTAAAAGTAGCAACAGCACCAGAACCGACAGATGATGAAGCAGAAAATCAAACCGATACAGAAAGTTAATATAGTAGTCGAAACAAAGGTTAGAACATTTATAAATGCTCAAACTCAATCATGGATTACTTTTAACTTTTGACTCGCGCATAGCGCCATACTGGTTAGTTATTTTTGATTGAATTATCCTCCTTTTAAGTTGTATTCAGACCTATCCAAAATCAGCCACAACAAAAACAAAAATACTAAAACTTAAATTCAATTGTCGGAACTTAACTAAGATTTTTTCTGAATGCAACTTAAACAAATAAAACTAATGATTTTTGGATAGAATTAACATTAGTGAAAATTGGAAAAAAGTCTCTTATGATTTTCCAAATTAGATATTTTTTTTACATCTTTGAAACAAAAATATTCCCCAAAAATATACTTGAGCTAAGATGTGAAAAAAAACGTAATTATCAGCTAAAAAAATAAGAAAAAAGCTAGATTTTTTCATTTTTAAAGCCTGAGCAGAAGCTTTCAAGCTTCAAGCTTCATTACCAATAAAAAAAATATTTTTGACTATTAAGAACGCCGAAGCACTATGGGAAAAGTCATTGGCATTGATTTAGGGACAACTAATAGTTGTGTGGCCGTCTTAGAAGGGGGGAAAGCTCTTGTAATTTCCAATTCAGAGGGTGGACGTACAACACCTAGTATTGTCGGATTTGGCAAAGGAAATGAACGTTTAATTGGCCAACTAGGAAAGCGACAATCAGTAACTAATGCAGTAAATACTGTCTATAGTATTAAAAGATTTATCGGGAGAAGATGGGAAGATACTGAAGAAGAACGCTCCCGAGTTCCCTACACCAGTATTCAGGGTAAAGAAAATACTGTAAATGTCCAGATTAGAGGAAAAAACTATACTCCTCAAGAAATTTCAGCCATGATTCTGCAAAAAATGAAGCAAGATGCTGAAAAATATCTAGGTGATTCTGTTACGCAAGCTGTAATTACAGTACCAGCCTATTTTACAGATGCACAGAGACAAGCAACGAAAGATGCAGGAACTATTGCTGGTTTGGAAGTCCTAAGAATTATCAATGAACCAACTGCTGCTTCATTATCCTACGGCATAGATAAACAGGACGAAGATCATACTATCTTAGTCTTTGACTTGGGAGGGGGCACTTTTGATGTTTCTATCTTACAGTTAGGAGATGGAATTTTTGAGGTTAAGGCTACTTCCGGTAACAATCATCTAGGAGGAGATGATTTTGATAATCGTATAGTCCGTTGGTTAGTAGAAAAGTTCAGAGATCAAGAAGGCACAGATTTGTCTCCAGATAAAATGGCAATACAAAGACTTCGAGAAGCAGCAGAAAAGGCCAAAATCGAACTTTCTTCTACCCAGGCCACCAATATAAATTTACCATTTATTACGGCTGACGAAACAGGGCCAAAACATTTGGAGACCAAGCTAACTCGCGCTCAATTTGAAAAATTGGTGCAACCTTTGGTTGAAAGCACGATTAAACCAGTTGAACAAGCTATTAAAGATGCTGGGATGAAGCCAGAAAATATAGATAGAATTATTCTCGTGGGAGGTTCTACTAGAATACCAGCAGTTCAAGTGGCAATAGGTAATTATTTTAATGGTAAAACTCCTGATACTTCGGTGAACCCTGATGAAGCTGTGGCTTTAGGGGCGGCTATTCAAGCTGGTATTTTGGGGGGTGAAGTTAAAGACCTTTTGTTATTAGATGTGATTCCTCTGTCCTTGGGGTTAGAAACTTTGGGAGGAATATATACTAAGGTGATTGAGAGAAATACGACAATTCCTACCAGTCGCTCCCAAATGTATTCTACTGCTGTGGATGGACAAACGTCTGTGGAGATTCATGTCCTCCAGGGTGAACGAGCCATGGTGAAGGATAATAAGAGTCTGGGTAGATTTTTACTGAAAGGAATTCCTCCTGCTCCGAGAGGTATACCACAAATTGAAGTTAATTTTGATATAGATGCTAATGGAATTCTGAAAGTTAAAGCTTTAGACCAAGGAACTGGTAGAGAACAAAGTATTGAAATTAGTAATACAGGTGGTCTGAGTGAAGCTGAAATTCAACGCATGCAGCAGGAAGCAGAAACTTATGCGGAAGAAGATAATCAATTAAAACTATTAGCAGAATTGAGAAATCAGGCAGATACTCTTTTGTATAATTATGAAGCAACTATTAAAGAACATGGTGATGTTATTGATGAGCAGGTAGCTACAGAAGTTGGCAATAGTTATGAGGAGTTAAAGCAAGTTTTGATTAATTCGGAAACGGAAATTAATTATGACCAGTTAAATCAGCAGATTGAATTATTTAGGCAACAGCTTTTTGCTTTAGGTGAAACTTTATATGAACAAGGAGGCAGTGAAAAGCCTAAATTACCAGAAGAAGATAAAAGTTCTAAGATGCTTCCAGATTCAAAAATTACAGAGCCAGAAACTTCTAAAGAAGTAGAACCAAAAATTATAGAGTCAGAAACTTCTACTAAAAAAGTAGAACCAGAAATTACAGAGCCAGAAGCCTCTACTAAAAAAGTAGAAAGTGAAATATTGGTTGATACTGACTCCACTACAAATGACGTCAGTTCAACCAAAGTTCAGGAAACAACTCAAGAGCCTGAGAATGAATTTGGGAAAAATCCTTTTCTATAGAAAAAAGGGAGTAGGGAGTAGGGAGTAGGGAGTAGGGAAGTGTGGGGAGAAACGACAACTAGAGGGGTTGAATGAGGAATTGCTAATAAATCTCAAAGTATTGACATATAAATGTTTTAGCGTTTTTTAGTTAGAAAAAAGTGTCAGGTATCACGTCTAATATCATGTCCGTTGGTATCGGAGCGTGTAAAAGTTGGGGAAATATCTACCATTAGTAACGTTTTTCTTTCTTCCTTCTTCCTTACCGAATTATTAATTATTAATAATTAGGGCTTGCTGATTAATTCTCAAACCATTGACAGATAAACAGTTTGGCTTTTATAGGTTGACAAAAGTACCCGCTGTTTAGAGCCAAAAGCTGAAAAAGTGAGTATTTTAGGTGCATAGTTGGGCAGAAAAATCAAGGGATAATTCTCACTCCTACTTCTTCACTCATTCCCTGTGCCTCCTGACTTCCCGTCCACCGGAGGGGTTAGGGGTGACTCCTACCCCTACCACTCATACTTTTTCAGCAAACCCTAAATATGTAGATTTCTCATAAGTCTGTGCTAAACTAGCAAAAGGCGATAATCAATGTACCGGGAAATTAAGACCAAACATTAAGATCGCCAAATAAAAATATAAAATTCCAAAGTAGACATATTAACATTAATTCTAGGCAAATAGCTCTATGGCCCGCGATTATTACGAAATTCTAGGTGTTTCTCGTACTGCAGATAAGGAGGAACTAAAGCGTGCCTACCGCCGCTTGGCTCGTAAGTACCACCCAGATGTGAATAAAGAGCCAGGGGCAGAAGAGCACTTTAAAGAAATAAATCGTGCCTACGAAGTTCTCTCTGAGCCTGAAATGAAAGCTCGTTACGATCGCTTTGGAGAAGCAGGAGTATCAGGAGGAGGAGCATCAGGTTTCTCAACGGACTTTTCAGACAGTTTCGCTGATATATTTGAAAGCTTTTTTAGTGGGTTCTCAGGAGGAGTGGGAACTCAAGGACGTAGGCGTACAGGTCCAGTTAGAGGAGATGACCTACGTTTAGATATAAATCTGGACTTCCACGAAGCTATATTTGGTGGAGATAAAGAACTAACAATTAAGCATCTGGAAAATTGCGAAACCTGCGGTGGTTCAGGAGCTAAACCAGGCACAAGACCTCAAACTTGTTCTACTTGTGGAGGCACTGGTCAAGTTCGCCGGGCAACAAGAACTCCTTTTGGTAGTTTTACTCAAGTTTCAGTTTGTCCCTCATGTAATGGTACTGGGCAGATAATAGAGGAAAAATGTCCAACTTGTGGAGGTCGTGGCCAGAACGAGGTAACGAAAAAGATCAAAATTACTATCCCAGGAGGGGTAGACAATGGTACTCGTCTACGAGTTTCGAATGAAGGAGATGCTGGTAAGATGGGCGGGCCTCCAGGAGACTTGTATGTTTTCCTGGCTGTCAAAGATAACCCAGAGTTTCAAAGAGATGGAATTAATATTCTCTCCCAAATAAAAATTAGCTATCTACAAGCAATTCTAGGCTGTTCTCTGGAAATTAATACAGTTGATGGTAAGTCGGAATTAACAATTCCAGCAGGCACTCAGCCAAATACTGTTTTAACTTTGGAAGATAAAGGAGTTCCGAGATTAGGTAATCCGGTAAGTCGTGGGGATCATCTGATAACAATCGAAATTGATATTCCCACAAAAATTACTGCAGACGAAAGAGAGTTATTAGAAAATTTGGCGAAGATTAAAGGTGAGCGGACTGGAAAAGGAGGTTTAGAAGGATTTCTCGGAAATTTATTTCACCAAAAATGACTTAAATGGAAGATTTTCCTAATTATCAAAAACTTGTTATTAGCAGGGGTTTAATAATTAACAATTAACAATTAACAATTAACAATTAATAATTAATAATTACCAAAATATTGTGGTTTAAAGCCTCCCCTTGGATAGGGG
>NZ_LGSU01000938.1 GCF_002260545.1 Hydrocoleum sp. CS-953
AACTCTATATATAGTACCTTGCCATAAGTTCTGTTCTGAAAAAAACTTTAGGAGGTTTAGTTTCCAAATCTAAGCACCAAAGGATAAATAAAAAGATAAATAACTAACAGGAACTATGCTAAACCTAAATGATATCTGTCAGACTGACCCAGATACCAGATATAGCGCTCAAAACTATAACGTTATAGTTTTTAAATCCATATATAGTATTTTAGCATAATTCCTATTCTGAAAAAAATTATCGGGGGTTTAGTCTCCCAACGCAAGCAAAAATCGGATTTGGAAACCAAACCCCTACGATAAAATATTACAACCAATTATTATAGGCAAGATGCCTGTGCTACAACTAATAACTAATAACTGAAATGAACTTACAAAGCGACAAAGAATGGTGGACTCAACAATGGATAGACTTGTTAAATTCTTATCGGTTTAAAAAACGATTAGAAAGAGCAAGAAATTATGCCAGACAAGGCAATGTTTTGAGTATAGAATTTAAAGAACAAAAAATTATTGCCCAAGTTCAAGGTACAGCACCCGAACCATACAAATTATCATTATGGTTAGATACTTTCACTGATGAAGACTGGAATTTTATCATTAAAACTTTGTCAGAAAGAGCAATTTTTACCGCCAAATTATTAGCAGGAGAAATGCCTCAAAATATAGAAGAAGTTTTTGCTGCTAATGGCTTAAGACTATTTCCTTTTACCTTAGACGATATCCATGCTAAATGTGACTGCCCAGACCCAGCTAGAGTTTGTAAACATATTGCAGCAGTTTATTATTTATTAGGCGATCGCTTCAGTGACGACCCATTTCTCTTATTTCAATTACGCGGTCGTACCAAAGAAAAAATCTTAGAAGAACTACGTCAAAAACGGGGTAAAAGTGAAGATGAAAGAGTGACAGAAACCAAACAAATAAAATCTGAAAAAATACAAAGTAAGGACTTACTTACCAACCCTCGAACTATAACTTCAGCTACTCAAGAAACTCTAAAAATTGAGCAATTCTGGGAATATAATCAACAGTTAGATTCTTCCTTAGTAGTGATTACGCCATCCCCAAGTAATGAGACAGTTTTAGATGTCTTAGGGCATATTCCTTTAGGTGCATCTGCTGATATTGTTATGAATTATTTCCAGAAAATTTATCAGAATGTGAGTCAGCAGGCAGCGATCAAAGCATTGAACCAGGGAGAAGATGAATATGATAGCTAAAGTCATTTCAGTTAGCCTCTTGCCTCCTGGGTCAGAGCTGCGCTTTTTCGTATAGGGAATGCTCCGCTTTCCATGTCGCTCCGCGTTTTGCTGGCGCACAACTTTCNTCTTGCAGAGGAGCTTCGCTAACGTTAACGTTAACAGTTAGCCTCCTTTCCTGCGGAATGCTGCGCAAACGGAGGAACTGCGTTTGCGCAGCATGACCTAGGATAGTTATGCGCCAGGAAAACGACCGCTTTTTACCCCCTTGTAGAGCCTAGGGCTGTTTCATTCATATCGTGAGTTAACAATTTAAGGAGAACGGGAGATGTTTAGGAGCAGAAAATAGAGAAATTAGCCATATCAGTGCCGATTTTTCAGCTTCGGAGTGTCATTGAAGTAGCACTCAGCGCTCAGCACTCAGCAGTCAGCTATTAGCTTTTCAATGTGTATAATGGGGGATACTCTAGAGTTGCCCCTCCGCGTCTTATAACCCCCACGCAAAGCGCACCACTAATTTTTCTCTCCTCTTGTGGGGGACTTAAACCCTCGGATTTTAGCCCTCCTGCTAAATGCTGGCAAGCTCCGCATGACCTAAGGAAAAGCTAATAGCTAGTTAAACTCTGTCTAAATATCTGGTTCAATAGCCTCAAATCAAAACTATTCGTATTTTTAACCTTTAAGAATAATTGATGAATATTGGGGATGCCCTGTGGGTAAAGGGTGGAAAATTCTCCCCTGCTCCCTACTCCCCTGCTCCCCAGGAGCCTTAAGCAAGAATGAAACGGCCCAGCCTTGTAGAGCGACAGCTCCTGGCCCAGCTAAGGCGAGGCTTGAGAACTTAATTTCTTGGTCAAAAGTTAACAGCTATAAAATTCACAATTTTTCTTAGTTTTTACCTCTTGTTTCTTACTTACCTAAAGTATTTGTAATATGATTTTTTCACAATGGATACAATTTGGATAATATTGGCTACAAATTCCTTTTCCTTGTTTCCAATAACCCAAATTTTGTAAGATTATTTATATAAAATACTTTTGAATTTTGACTTCCGTGAAATGCTAAACTTACTTCCCTGATTTCTTTGTTATAGCACTACGCAAATAGATTAGGAAGTTTATAAATTCTCAAACTCTCATTGCTTTTCATCTGTTAAATCACGGAATTTGTTGTTACAGGATATTTCATAATTCGCTCCTAATTATCTTTGGCAATAAAAACTATGTTGAGCTAATTTTAATTGTTCTAGAAAGCTTGATGATTTGTATAACATTTTTCGGNCTGTTAAATCACGGAATTTGTTGTTACAGGATATTTCATAATTCGCTCCTAATTATCTTTGGCAATAAAAACTATGTTGAGCTAATTTTAATTGTTCTAGAAAGCTTGATGATTTGTATAACATTAATAACAATTTTAAAAAACAACAATATGTTATAATTAAGATTAGCTAGCTAAAAATACCAATAGCTATAATACCTTTAAATTTATACAGTAGTGATTTTTTACCATGTTTGTACGAAATTTTTTAGGACTTTCCTTGGTAAGTCTTTTAGTTTCAGCTCCTCGAGTTAATCACCCGCAACCTACATTGACAAATCAGATGGAATCAGAGGCATCACAATTGCTGGCAATAGATTTTCCTGAATCAGATTCAAGAGGTGCGCCATCTAGAACTAGAGGAGCTGGGTCTCGTGGTCCATGTAATCCAATAATAAAAGAAAAATCAGGAGTCAACCTAACTGCTGTAATGCCACAAAATAATATAGGTACAACAGTTAGTCCTAACCCAACTGTCTATCTATATGTTCCAAAAAGCAGTAAACAAAAGGCAGAATTTGCTGTCTATGATTGGACAAATAGAGTCAGAGAACCAATATACATAACCAATATATCTCTGCCCCAGTCTGCTGGAATTGTGAAAGTAAATTTACCAAAAAATGTTGCATTACAACCGAATAACACTTATTTTTGGCATTTTGGTATAATTTGCAATCCATACCAGCGTAGCTTAGATTATTATATTAACGGATGGTTAAAACGTACCTCCCTAACTCCACAAACAGAAGCTAAATTGAAACAACTGGAGGAAAAACCATTAGAGCAAGCCAAACTCTATGCTGAATCATCTGTCTGGAGCGAAACTATCACAACTTTAGAAAAATCTCGTGNTTTGGCATTTTGGTATAATTTGCAATCCATACCAGCGTAGCTTAGATTATTATATTAACGGATGGTTAAAACGTACCTCCCTAACTCCACAAACAGAAGCTAAATTGAAACAACTGGAGGAAAAACCATTAGAGCAAGCCAAACTCTATGCTGAATCATCTGTCTGGAGCGAAACTATCACAACTTTAGAAAAATCTCGTGCAGCTTATCCTAATGCCTGGAAAGAACTTTTACAATCAGTAGGACTAGGAAAAATTGCCGATAGCCAAATCTTTGATTTTTCTCAAGAAATACAATCCGATCAAAGATAATGAAAATTGTTAAATTATCTTGAAGATCGATAAGAAAAAATGACTGAATAAAGTTAGCTGGCCAATTTAAACGGCTAGCTAAATAAGGGATCGTAACATTTTCATGCTACTAATATCTAGTTAATATCTATAAATTAAAATTTGAAAACTTTAGCTACTTTTGGATAGTATTTTCAGGATATTAAGGTTCATGGATTTATTCCACACCTTTTGACAGGGAATAACCTCTTAAAAATTTTGTATAGGGTTAATACCCTTGAGTATAATAAACGTTGTACATAAATATAGTCTTATGTAGTCAAATAATGTCAAATATCTTCGTTGATTTGTACATGCATAGCTACTAAGTATTTGACAAAATGTAATAACTCTCGACCTGATGTTTAATGGTATAATGAAGTTGTCGCTTAATTCCCGACTAAATAATCAAAAAAATTCCGAAATTATCATAGCCCAAGTGTAATTTTAACAAGAATGATTTATGAGATTAGTTGAGAGACATATTATTCAAGCAACACATCGGTTTTATGCTGAAATTGACCGACTGTGTTTCTTGTCGAAAAATCTCTATAACTATGCTAATTATTTAGTTCGGACTTCTTGGATATTTGTCTTGTCAAATATCTCCTATTATGACTTGCAAAAAACACTCTCTACTCAAGTAGACTATAAAACAATGCCAGAATCGAGTATCTCAACAAATCTTGATGATACTAGATAGAAACTGGAAAAGCTTTTTAGCAGCGAACGAAGTTTATAAACAGAATCCGTCAAAGTTTAAATCTCGTCCTCGTCTTCCTAGATATAAAAAGAAAATAACGGGAAGAAATATTGTAGTTTATACAAAACAAGCCATCAGCAAGAAGCAACTTAAGCAAGGAATTATTAATCCTTCTAAAACTGGGATTTATCTAAAAACATTAGTACCTACTTCACGCTCTTAAACAAGTTCGGCTCGTCCCTAGACTTAACCATTATGTAATTGAGGTAGTTTATGAGAAATGCGAAAAACAATACAANTTCCTAGATATAAAAAGAAAATAACGGGAAGAAATATTGTAGTTTATACAAAACAAGCCATCAGCAAGAAGCAACTTAAGCAAGGAATTATTAATCCTTCTAAAACTGGGATTTATCTAAAAACATTAGTACCTACTTCACGCTCTTAAACAAGTTCGGCTCGTCCCTAGACTTAACCATTATGTAATTGAGGTAGTTTATGAGAAATGCGAAAAACAATACAAGCTAGAGAAAAATCGTGTTTGCAGTGTTGATATTGGGTTAAACAATTTAGCTACATTAAGTTTTAATCAAGCCGGAATCAAACCGCTCTTGATAAATGGTAGACCGTTAAAATCTATCAATCAATACTATAATAAAGTGAAACGCTTCCTACAATCTCAACTCCAGGAAAATAGCTCAAGTAAGAGACTGAAAAAACTTTGCAATAAAAGAGAATTTAAAATCAATGACTATCTTCATAAAGCATCTCTTTTGATTATTAAGACCCTGATTAATCAGATGCAGAGGAACTCTGATAATAGGGCATAATGAGGAATGGAAACAGAAGATAAATTTAGGGAAAAGAAATAATCAAAATTTTGTATCTGTTCCCTATAATAAGTTAATTTAAATGTTATCTTATAAAGCCAAGATGGTAGGGATAGATGTGATTATTACAGAAGAATCTTATACTTCCGCATCAAGTTTTATAGATAATGATTTGATTCCAATGTACAAAAAAGGTGAGAAAATAAGAGTCACCTTTTCTGGAAAAAGAGTAAAGCGATGCAGCGCCGCCAAAGGGGGTTTCCCCCATGAGCGACTGCATCAAGACAAAGAGGAATGCAATCGTACCGCCAA
>NZ_LGSU01000939.1 GCF_002260545.1 Hydrocoleum sp. CS-953
CTTTTAGGCATAATAGTTTAATGCCCTCGTTTACCTTTTCTCCAAGTCTGACTACTGGTACAGCACTACCTTTTTTTTGATTCATTTATGCCTCACTTTCTATCAACTCAAGGATAACATCTAAACGAAAATTTTCTACTAAATTTTTTAAGCCGTTAATTAGTTTAACCTCTGTTTGAGGAATTTGCTGAATTAGCTCATTGATATGATGCTCATTCATAGATAATGCAGCAAAATGTAATTGTTCTAACCATTCATCAGACATTATGCTTAAAGATTTTTTTGTAAGTTTTGTTTTAGGTTTTACAGCAATAGAATTTGATGAGGAATTTTCAGACAAATAATTTCTTCCCAAATGATTATCTAACTTTTCTAGTAATAGATTTACTGAAAAAGGTTTAGCAATAAAATCATCACAACCAGCAGCCAAAATAGCATCACGATTTTCATCAAAAACATTGGCCGTTAAAGCAATAATAGTAGTGGCTTTACCCAAGGTTGTTTGCTTAATAATTTTAGTTGCTTCATAACCATCCATAACAGGCATAACAATATCCATAAAAATTAAATGTGGTTGCCAAGTTTCCCACATAGATATAGCTTCTTCACCATTCTCAGCAACCTGAAGTTGAAATCCTAAAGGTTTAAGTAATTCTAATAATAATTGACTGTTTTCTTTGACATCTTCAACTACTAAAATTCGATAACTAGGTTGATTAGTTTCTAAGCCTATTATTTTTTGTCGATTGGATGATGTTTCTCTTTCTAGTATTTCTCTTAATTCTTCAGGAATTTTGGCAATAATTTCAAAGGTAAAAGTTGTACCTTTTCCGACTTGACTACTAACAGATATTTCACCTCCCATTAACTGAATAAATTCACGACTAATAGGTAAACCTAAACCTGTTCCTTCTATTGATTTTCTACCTGTAGTAGTTTGCACAAAAGGCTCAAACAAAGCATCTATTTCTGACTCTTCAATTCCTGCTCCAGTATCTGTAATAGCAAATTTAATCTTGCCTAAAGAATCACCATTACATACTGATAAACTAACTTTTCCTTGAGATGTAAACTTAATACCATTACCTATAATATTAATCAGAATTTGACGCAATTTTCCTTCATCAGCAGTAATAATTTGAGGTAGGTCATCTGCTAATTCAAATAATAGCTCTAAACCTTTTTCACTTGCTTTTAAATTCAGCATATCTTGCAGATGTTGCAGAAAATCGTATAAATCAAATAAATCTTCTTTGAGTGTAACTTTACCAGCTTCAATTTTAGACATAGATAAAATATCATTAATCAAATTTAGCAAATGCTCCCCACTATGATTAATAATTTCTATTTGCTCAATTTGATCCTCATTTAAAGAATCATCACGCGCCAATAATTGACTAAAACCTAAAATTGCATTTAAAGGAGTACGCAACTCGTGACTCATAGAAGCCAGAAAATTAGTCTTAGCAAAGTTAGCAGTTTCTGCAGCTTCTTTAGCATTTTTCAGTTCAATTTCTGCTTGTTTATGTTCAATAATTAAACCAGTTAATCTTGCTAAAGATGCAAGTATTTCTAAATCTCTTGTTTCTGGCAATTGCTTCTTGCTAAAATACATCACAAAAATACCTAAAACTTGCTCTTCTCCACCAGATAAAATTGGTTCCAACCAACAAGAATGTAAACCAGCAGATAAAACTTGCTGCTTTAGACTTGCGCATTGAGGGTAATTAACCATATCCTCAATAATTACCCGTTGATGAAGATTAATTACTTTACCAAAAGAACAAAGATTTTTCCAAGGTATTGACTCTATACCTTGAAGCCAAACTTGAGGAACATTAGGTGCCACAAAAGGATGTAAATATTCACCATTTTCTTCTAGTAATAAAATTGCAGAATTTAGTAATGGTAATATTTTGTCACTTTGAGTTGTTAATTCCAGTAAAATATTATGCAATGATTTACCTTGAGCTACCATTTTTAGGGCAGTATTTTGTGCATTTTCTAATAAATTTTGCTGCTGACGCTCAGTAATATCAATGACAATAGAAGCAAATCCAATAATTATTCCGTCTGGGTTTAACAGAGGTGTATTATACCAATCACAGACAATAGTTTTACCTGTTTTAGTTAAGTTTTCAGTAATCATATAGTTGCCACCTAAAGGCATTTCAATTATCCTTTTCGCCAGAGCGTTACTATTTTCAGGAACTATTAATTCTAATCCTTTCTTACCTATTATCTCCCTAGAAGAGTAGCCAAAAATTAATTCTGCAGTATGATTCCAAGCAACAATTTCCCACTCATTATTCCATTCAATTACTCCAACTGGAGTATTTTCTAACAGGAATGAAAGCCTTTGCTGGGAAGCTTTAAGTTTTTCCTCTCCTTGTAAACGTTCTAATTCTGCTCCTATTCGTGTCGCAAAAACTTTCAAAATTAACTCTTGAGAAGAACTAAGACTCATTGGTAAGACATCCATCACTACTAACAAACCAATAACTTTACCTTGGGAATTATATAAAGGCATACCCCAATAACTTTCTATGCCAAATTCAACTAACCAAGCATCTTGAGGGAAAATTTGTTGTAGGGAGTCTGGATAACGACAAATTTCTCCCTTTAATACTCTCTCACAGGGAGTATATAGCGAGGAATATACAATTTGACTTTGTACTTCTGAACCATTCCAAAATGCTCTCATTTCCAAGATATCCTCTGGTTCCTTTGATTCAGTAACGCAAACATAACGAACTTGTAAAACTTGAGCTATATTCTCAACACAAGCATGGAAAAAATCATTACCTGTATGATTTGCAGTTCGTTCAACAATCAAACGTAGAGCATCTTCCCGTTGTTTTTGCTCTGTAATATCAATGCCAAAAGATTGAAATTCAATAAAATTTCGATTTCGATCTATAACTGGTTGATTTGTCCAACTCAACCATCGTAGTTCTCCTGAAGCAGATTTCATGTAAATTTCTAAAGTTTTTGGACTTATTGATTTAATCTGCTCCTGACTTACTTCATCCTGTATGAATGGGAAAAATTTACTCCCTAATAATTCACTGGAAGATTTACCAAAAAATTCACAGTAGTATTGGTTAACAAATGTGAGCTTACCATCCGATCTCCATCTACAAACCAGTACACTATCCTGTGACTCTACCAACTCCCGATAACGAACTTCACTTTTTCTTAAAGCTTCTTCTATCTTTTTACGATCGCTAATATCCTGATGAGAAATTACCATTCTCTCTGGAATACCAGTGTCATCCCAAAGAGCTTGTCCATGAGCAGAAATCCATTTATATCTACCATCTTTACAAACTGTGCGGTATTCAATACTAAATTGTGAATACTTTTGCTTGAGGTAATCATCTAAAAAATTGATTACCCTATTATAATCATCTGGATGAATACGACTGCACCATTCATCATAGTGGGATTGAATTTGATATCCTTTATACCCCCATATTGCCTTTAACCTTGGTGAAATAAACGCGTCATTAGTTTTAATATTCCAGTCAAAAATCCCCTCATTATTACCTTTTAATACTAACTGCCAACGTTCCTCACTTTTTTTGAGTGATTCTTCTACCTGTCTTCTAATTTGGATTTCTTGCTGCAACAGTTGATTTTGCTCCCCTAATTCTTGTAGTTGTTGTTTTTCCTGCGCCAGAAGATGTGCTTGAGCAATAGCAATACCTAGTTGAGCTGCCACTGCTTCTAATAACTCTTTTTCTTCTGTCGTCCAATGACGCATATAACTACATTGATGCAAACCGATCGCTCCATTAGTTTTACCCTGATAGGAAGTTCTAATTGCCATCATTGACTTAAGATGAAGTTCCTCACAGAAAGCCAGAGCTGCTTTAAGCAAAGGTTCAGCATAAACATCATCAGTAGCGATCGCCGAATCTTGTGACAACATTAACTCAGCATGATCGTTATCTAATATAGGTATTTCCAAATCAGAGATTGAATATAGATTGGAACTTTGATAATGAGCAACTATCGGAATTCTTGGTATAGGAAATTCTGTATAAGTATGAATCAAGCAACGATCTACATTTAGAACTTTTGCTATTTGAATTGCTGCTGTTTCATATACTTGCGCTGGTTCCAAGTCAGAGCGAATTTTGTCAGTAATTTCTCTAAGCAATAATGCTTGTTGCATTTGTTTCTCTACGGAAACTTTGGCTGCATAAAGCTTCATTTCTGCATCTACGCGATTAGTCACATCCACCTGTACAGCTATATAGTGAGTTAAGTTCCCCCAATCATCATATACTGGAGAAATTGTGATTTCATTCCAAAATTTACTACCATCTTTGCGCAGATTTTCTAATACTACTTGACATTTTTCCCCCGCAGCGATCGCCTCTCTAATTTTCTGTATTTCTGGTTGATTTGTATCGGCATATTCTAAAAAAGGATAATTTCTGCCAATAACTTCCACTTCTGAGTAACCCGTAATTTTTTCAAAACCTGAATTAATATATATTATCGGTTGATTATCTGAACCTACATAACAAATTACTATTCCTTGAGGTGCCGTAAATATTGCTCTTTCTAATAATTTTAAACGTTCTTGTTGGTAATGACTTTCTGTGACATCTTTCATTGTTAGCAAATAAGCTATTTTATTTTCCCAAATTATTTCTCCTATCCGCGTTTCTAGAAATATTAATCTTCCTAATTTTTGTCGAACATATATTTCCGTTTCATTGCCATTTATCAAGGGCAAACCAATCTCTTCACCGATTAAATCTGCTGCCGATTTTTGCCATAATAATTCTGTTGCCTGATTCACAAAAACTATTTTACCTTCTCTATCAATAATCATCAGACCTTCTGACATATTACTAATAATTGCCCATAAATTTTTTTCTGTCTGTTTCTTAATTTCTATTTCCTGCTGTAGTTGCTGATTTTTTTCTTCTAATTTTAGATGCAGTTTTTTAATTGTGATTTGATTTTCTATTCTTGCTAATAATTCTCCAGCATGAACTGGCTTATTAATATAATCTATGCCTCCAGCGGCAAATCCTTTTACTTTTTCATCAGTACCCGATAAAGCACTTAGAAAAATCACTGGTATATTAGCAGTTTTCGGATTAGCTTTTAACTGCCTACATACTTGATAACCATTCATTTCTGGCATCATTACATCCATTAAGATTAAATCTACTGTATAAGTATTTGCAGATTTTAATGCTTCTTTACCAGAATTTACCTGGATAACATTATATCCTTTCTGAGTGATAATATGAGAAATAACATATAAAGTCCCAGGCTGATCATCTACTATCAGGATTGTAATTTCGTTGTTGTTCATAATTCAATTATTTTTAAGCGTTGATGGATTATAGTCAAAGTTAAGTTTATTTCTAATGAGGTACTGAATACAATTAAGTAGTTTTGCTATTAGTAATTTCCTAGTTGAGAGATGAAATAGGAAACAGGGAACAGGGAACAGGGGGAATTAATTGATAATTTATGGATAATAATTGATTTTATTTTTCATTTTTGGAGAAGTCTAATAG
>NZ_LGSU01000094.1 GCF_002260545.1 Hydrocoleum sp. CS-953
CGCCACTAGCTAATATTTTCCCATCAGGACTAAAAGCAAGTGCATAAATATAATGTACTCCCTGATAATAATTACATAGATTTTTAACAGTATTACCTAAACTTAAATCCCAAATTTTAATAGTATTATCTTCACTACTACTCGCCAAAGTTTTCCCATCAGGACTAAAAGCGATCGCCCGCACTGGTCGTGAATGTCCGCTCAAAGTCATCATTACCTTCCCAAAGTTAGCATCATAAATATCATCCCCAAGTCGCCAAATTTTCACATTTTTATCTTTACTCGCACTAGCTAAAGTTTTGCCGTCTGGGTGAAAAGCGATCGCCGTTACTCCTCCAGAATGACCAAAATATTCTCCCCTACCCCAGTCACCAAGAATGCAAAGCAGTTTTCCTGTATTAATTTCCCAAAGTCTAATAGTTTTGTCATCACTCCCACTTGCTAATATTTTCCCATCCGGACTAAAAGCAACGGAGTTGACATAACCGGAATGTCCGCGCATAGTCAATATTTCTCTACCACTATCTACTTCCCACAACTTAATAGTTTCATCCTCACTCCCACTCGCTACAATTTTGTCATCCTTACTAAAAGCAACAGAGCAAACCCATTTTTGATGACCGATGAGAGTATGTATACATTTCCAAGTTTGACTCGGTACAGGTGCAGGCGTAACTTTTGGTGTTTGGAGAGCAGTTTTATCTTGAATAAGAGTTAAATTAACTGGAGCATCTGCACCTAGAGTTTCCATAACTTCATTAACAGACTGATAACGACGGTTGACTGCATTTTCCACCAGTTTATCCAAAACATCAGCCAATTTTTCGCTCACAGAATTATTCTGTAAATAACGTCGCCATACCCATGTTCCCTCTCCCACATCAAATAACTCAAATGGGGAAACTTTAGTTAATAGATGCAAGCAAGTCACTCCTAAACTATATAAGTCACTGGCAAATACCGCCTTGCCTCGGTTTTGTTCGGGAGCAGTATATTCAGGAGTGCCGATAGTTGTACCTGTTTTGAGGAGCGCAGTACCCAGAGCATATTTAGCAGCACCAAAGTCTACCAATACTAACTGGCGATCGCTATTTTGACGGCGAATAATATTTTCTGGTTTGATGTCGCGGTGAATAACATTATGAGAATGAATAAACCCCACCACTGGTAGTAAATTTTTCAGTAAACCCCTAATTTCCTCTTCCTTATAGGGCGCTTCAATGTTCAGCCCTTCAGCTAAGTTTTGTCCAGGGATAAATTCTTGTACTAAATATTGTCGCCCATCTTGAGTAAAGTGGGCCATGAGTTCAGGAATTTGGGAATGTTTGCCCAACTGGTCTAACCTCGTAGCTTCTTTTTCAAATAATTCGGCAGCTTTGTTAATATTATTTGTGCCTTGTGCAGCGGGAAAAAATTGTTTAATGACGCAGTAGGGTCTGGAGGGTTTGTCTTCGTCGATAGCTAAAAATGTTCTGCCAAAACCTCCTTGACCAATTAGGTTTAAGGGGCGATAGCGGTCTTTAAGTAATAGTTTTGAACCGCAATTTTGGCAATATTTATTAGAGTCNTCGGCAGCTTTGTTAATATTATTTGTGCCTTGTGCAGCGGGAAAAAATTGTTTAATGACGCAGTAGGGTCTGGAGGGTTTGTCTTCGTCGATAGCTAAAAATGTTCTGCCAAAACCTCCTTGACCAATTAGGTTTAAGGGGCGATAGCGGTCTTTAAGTAATAGTTTTGAACCGCAATTTTGGCAATATTTATTAGAGTCTGGGTTTTCGGGAATTTGACAGTTGGGGTTGAGGCAATAACTCATGCCGATAGATTTTTAGCTAACGATTATATTGATTATATTTGCAGGATTTTTGCAAGTTTTTTCCTTACTATATAATAGTTTTTGTGAGGATTTGCTGAAGTTAAGCATAAATTAATTTTTCTATTTTTTGAAAGCTTGTAGTATAGCTCTTATCCCTATCTATAGCTTAGGGCTAGAGCAATTCTACAAACAAATGCAAAATAACATTAGAAGTGGAAGAAGAAGATGAATAATTTAGATCGGGCAACAGTCGAATTAAATAATATTTTTCAGCAACATCTACAAACAATTGCTCCTACTAGATCGTTAAAAGATTG
>NZ_LGSU01000940.1 GCF_002260545.1 Hydrocoleum sp. CS-953
CAGAAAATTCTTCGTCGGAAAATTCAAATTTAGAATCTACAACAGATTTAATTTCAGAAAGGAATAAATTTGACAAGCAAGATGTTTCTGTCACATCCTTATTATTAAAAATTCACCTTAAATATCAAGGTAGTGACTCAACATTAATCATAGACTTTGCCGAAAATATCTCAACAATAAAAGCCGAATTTGAAACAGCTCATCAACAGAGATATGGATTTATCATGGCAGAAAAATCCTTAATAGTTGAAGCAGTTTCCCTAGAACTTATTCAGCAAATGGAAACCCCAGAAGAAATAGAAAAATTTCCCACTAAAAAATCTCCTATAACTCCAACTGCAATAACACAAATATATACAGCCGGAAAATGGCATGATACTCCTATTTATCTCCGAGAAAATTTACAACCAGGAGACAAAATTAATAGTCCTGCCTTAATAATTGAAAAAACTGGAACCAATATTATCGAACCTGGTTGGCAAGCAGAACTAACTACCAAAAATCACCTGATTTTAACGAAAACTAAAACTACAGAAAAATCCGTAGAGATAACCAGTAAGTCTCAAGACAAAAATCCAACTTCAGCAGACCCCGTAATGCTAGAAATATTTAATAACCTATTTCGAGCGATCGCCGAACAAATGGGAATTACATTACAAAATACTAGCTCTTCAGTAAATATCAAAGAAAGACTAGATTTTTCCTGCGCTATTTTCGATAAAGATGGTGAATTAGTTGCCAATGCTCCTCATATTCCCGTACATTTAGGTTCCATGAGTGAAAGTGTTAATGCCTTAATTTCTGACAAAGGCGACACACTAAAACCAGGAGATGTTTATGTTTTAAATAATCCCTATAATGGCGGTACTCATCTGCCAGACATAACAGTTATTACTCCTGTATTTTCAACTCTACAAAAACCAAAAGATTCTTCTGTCATTGCCAAGCAGGATGTGGAAAATAGGAAAAATAATATTTTTCCCGAACCTAACCTCCCTTCAGAAACCTTATCCGAGACAAATATCCTTTTAGGGAATAAGTCTACTACTCAAAACTTCAAGTCAGCAAACCCTCCTAACAATGAAAATTTGATAGAAGAAAATCAGACAAATATTTTGACTGAAACTAACTCCACTGAGGAAATTTCATCTGATACAAATATTTCCCTAACTTCCCCTGAAAACAGAGAAAAAATACCAAATCCCATATTTTATGTTGCCTCTCGCGGACATCATGCAGATATAGGTGGCATTACTCCAGGTTCCATGCCTCCCCATAGTAAAACCATAGACGAAGAAGGAATATTAATCGATAATTTCCAACTCGTCAAAAACGGAAAATTCCAAGAAACAGAACTATTAAACATCCTCACATCCAGCAAATATCCTGCCAGAAATACCAGCCAAAATATAGCCGACCTACAAGCACAAATAGCTGCTAATAAAAAAGGAGTACAAGAACTTCAAAAAATGACAGAAACTTATGGCTTAGAAATCGTACAAGCTTACATGAAATTCGTGCAAGAAAACGCAGAAGCATCAGTACGTCAAGCCATCAAAAAACTTTCTTCATCACTTACCAAAAAAAAATCCACATCCAACCTAGATGACGGTAATAAAATTCAAGTTTATGTCAGCCTCCACCAAAAAAATCTCACAGCAAAAATTGACTTTACAGGAACATCTCCCCAACTCACCAACAACTTCAATGCACCAAAAGCAGTTTGTAAAGCAGCAGTATTATATGTCTTTCGTACCCTAGTTGATGATGATATTCCCCTCAACGCTGGTTGTCTCAAACCATTAGAAATAATCATCCCCGAAGCTAGTATGTTAAACCCCAAATATCCCGCTGGAGTTGTGGCAGGAAATGTGGAAACTTCCCAAATAATTACTGACACTTTATATAATGCTTTAGGAGTAATGGCAGCATCTCAAGGAACCATGAATAATTTCACCTTTGGTAATAGTAAATATCAATATTATGAAACTATTTGTGGAGGTTCCGGCGCAGGTATAAACTTTCATGGCACTGATGCAGTACATACTCACATGACCAACTCCCGGTTAACCGATCCGGAAGTTTTGGAATGGCGCTTTCCGATATTACTGGAAAGTTTTACTATACGTTCTGGCAGTGGGGGTGAAGGTTTATATAAAGGTGGTAATGGAGTAATTCGGCGAATGCGTTTTTTGGAAAAGATGACTGCCGGAATATTATCAGGTCATCGCGTCGTTTCTCCCCCTGGTTTGAATGGTGGGGGTGATGGTTTAGTGGGGAAAAATTATGTGGAACGGAGTGATGGGAAAGTTGAGGAGTTGGGGGGTATTGGTACTGTGGAAATGAATGTAGGAGATGTGTTTGTGATTGAAACTCCAGGTGGTGCCGGAAATGGTGAAGTCAGAAGTTAGAAGGTGCGAAGTTAGAAGGTGCGAAGTTAAATTCTTACTATATTTAGGCTGCTGAAAAAAGTAAAGTCTGGAGAATGTGGGGAGTCTGGGGTAGGTGGGAAGACAGAGAAAGCAGGAGGAATAATTGTTTCTTGATTTTTCTGCCATAGTCACCCCAAAATTCTCACTTTTTGAGGGTTGGGGATGGAAAACTTGGTAATTTTTCCAGGTTCTAAAAAGGCTCAAACCTTTATTTAACAAGTGTTTTGGTTTGATAGGCAAACCCTAATTATGGCTTGCCTATCAAATGTAAAAGCATTGACAGATAAGAGATTGAGCTTTTTTAGACTGAAAAAAAGTGCAAATTTTGAAGCTTGAGTTATCAAAAAGTTAGGATTTTTGGCAGAAGAAACATAAAGTGAAAAGCCACAAAGATTTTCATTTTAGAAAGCTCCTGAAAAAATCGGCGCGTCAAAAGAAACTTGGTTGCATCCCGACAATTTTTGTGGTATCCTAAAATTTAGCTGGGGTCGTTCGTCTATAGTTATGACTTTTTATTCAACCAAGGTTTGAGGAATTTTCCCTGCAAACAATACCAGAAATATTTTCATCCTCTAAAGGTTCCTGTTAATACTTGTTTTTTCTGCTCAAATCTTTCCATCCATCCTCGGTGAAAAGCCACAAAGATTTTCATTTTATAAAGCTCCTGAAAAAAAATCGGCGCGTCAAAAGAAACTTGGTTGCATCCCGACAATTTTTGTGGTATCCTAAGATTTAGCTGGGGTTGTTCGTCTATAGTTATGACTATTTATTCAACAAAAAAATATAGGGGTTGCCAATAGACCCTCAAAAGATTGACAGATAAAAGTCTTAGCCTTTTTAGATATTGAACAAGTACCTACTCCTGTGTCAACTTTTATGTTAAGAAAGATACTGATCAAGCATAGCTATCACAAAAGCTACCGATAACTGATAACAGAAATGACAACTCCTTCCTCTATCACAGTTACCGTCCCCGCAACTACCGCAAATATAGGTCCCGGTTTCGACTGCCTCGGTGCCGCACTCTCCTTATATAACCGCTTCAAATTCTCTATTGCGGATAGCGCAACAGAAGTAAAAATAACCGTCACAGGCAAAGAAGCTCCACGAGTAAACACAGATAAAAGCAATCTTGCCTATCAAGCATTTGTAAAATTATATGAACATATCAACCAAACTCCTCCATCTGTGCTACTAGAAATCGACTTAGGAGTACCCTTAGCCAGAGGATTAGGAAGTTCCGCCACCGCAATAGTCGGAGGTCTAGTCGGGGCAAATCAATTAGCAGGTAATCCCTTAAGCCAAACAGAAGTGATGAACTTAGCGATCGCCATCGAAGGACATCCAGATAATGTTGTACCTGCCTTACTCGGTGGTTGTCGTTTAACAGCTTCTACCCCCACAGGTTGGGAAATATGCCATATTCTCTGGCATCCCGATATTGTGCCAGTAGTAGCAATACCCGACTTTGAACTTTCAACAGCAGAAGCGCGACAAGTTCTACCAAAAGAATACAGTCGCGCTGATGCTATATTTAATTCCGCTCATTTAGGGATTTTGTTAAGAGGATTAGAAACTGGTCGCCGAGAGTGGTTACAAGCTGGAATGCAAGATAAAATTCACCAACCCTACCGTAAATCTTTAATTAAAGGATATGAGTCTGTCCGTTCTGCTGCCTTAAATGCTGGTGCTTATGAAATGGTAATTAGTGGTGCAGGTCCGACTTTATTAGCACTGACAAATTCATCCACAAGTTCAAAAGTAGTAACAGCAATGACTGAAGCTTGGAAAAATCAGGGAGTAGTTACAGAAGTACAAGCTTTGGAAATTAATACAACAGGAGCAATTTGTAGCTAGTAGGGGCGAGTTTTAGAGAAAATTTTCATGCTTACCCTACAGCAGTTTTCATTTGAGTAGACCACAGTAGGGATGTTCCATGGAACGTCCCTACAAAGTTTTGGTTGTGACGATGTGGTTTATCCATCTGAAAAGCGCTGTAAGATTGAGTAAACCCGCCCTCATGTACACCCAAATGTAACAATAGTAGGGGAGGGTTATTAGTCGAAAAATTCATGCTTGCCCTAGTATTTATAAACCCCCCCGAACGGATGTCACCCCTTGAGTTCAGTATCTCAGTCATCAGAGTTATTACTTTTGCTTTTTACCACGAGATAAGAACATTCCACCAGCAACTATACCTAAACCCGCTAAAGTTGCAGGTTCTGGAGTTGACTCGGGAAGGTAACCTTCACCAGACCCATCAGCAAACCTTGCCGTGAAAGTGAAGTCCTGAAAGTCTTTGTCGTCGTTATTGCCACCATCCTCAAAACTAATATTTACCCCAGCAAATAAATCTGCCCCTGTTAAATCTGCCCCTGTATACTTAGAACCATCAAATCCATTAAGTTCATCTCCACCTGTTGAGCCAAACACTGCCCGTTGTGATCCATCTGGATTTAAACCAGTTGTAGAATACACTGTTGGATAATATGGATTTTCTATTTCCTTATTTTGCCAGTACCCATAATTCTCTACCCCTAAAGTATATGTCTTACCTCCTTCAAAAGTAAAACGACCTGGAGAACCTACTACAGCATTTCCCGCAGTACCCAGAGGGTCTGAACCTGGAGCAGATGTTGGTCCAGCTGCATCATCAGAAGCCTTGTATTCTTCAAAGAGCAATTCTCCACCCAACAAACGATCTACTATTCCATCGTTATCCACATCTATTGCTTCATAAACTCTTAAATCTGACTTGTAACCTCCGTATGTTTGTAACAATTCAAATTCCAAAGTAGTATCTTCATAGAACATAATACCATTAGTTCCAAAAGAGAAAGCTTGAGCGGGCATTGCGGAAACTACACCACCAGCGATCGCTGTCAATAAGATAGATAATTTAGTCTTCATTGTTATTACTCCTAATTAAATATTGTATTGGTTATTTTGTAAGCTTTGAGCTAAAAAAATCAAGTTAGGGGACTGACTTGCAGTAAGTTATCTAAAACAAATTATTTATAGGAACTTTAGTAAGAATAAAATCAAGCTATTTAAGCTATTTTTATTGTTTCCTTTTGTTCGCTTAAATCTACTATAACCCCATTCTTATCAAAAATCATGTGTTTT
>NZ_LGSU01000941.1 GCF_002260545.1 Hydrocoleum sp. CS-953
AATAATTAACAATTAATAATTAATAATTATCTCTAATGAATCTTAGACGAGAAAATGTTTTTCTAACTGTTCCCTTTTCCCTGCCTATATAATTGAACCTTAAGTAGAAAGAAACAAGCCGCCACCATGCAAAAGTCACCACTAAACCCTATATTTTGCCAACTTTCACCAAAACTTCCCCTGCGAGCTATAGTCATTGTCCCATTTGTACTGCAAATTATCTCAGCAGTAGGGTTAGTGGGATATCTGTCATTTACAAATGGTAAGCGTGCAGTCAACGACTTAGCTCATCAATTACAAAACGAAATTACAGTCCGTATTCAGAAGAAACTGGATATTTATTTAGAAACTCCCCATTTAGTGAATCAACTAAATGTCAATGCTATTCGTCTTGATCAACTTAATATTCAAGCAACTAACGATCTCGAACTTCATTTATGGAATCAAATTCAGTCTTTTGACTCTATTGGCGTAATTGGGATTACATCTACATCAGGAACTATGGTTGCAGTTAGTCGCCAAGATAATAACGCATTGAATATTATTGTTACAGACAAATCTACAAACGGAGAACTACACGAATATACTACCAATAGTCAAGGGGGGCGAACTCAGCGCACAAAAGTAGTTCCCCAATATGACTTCCGTTTGCGACCTTGGTATCAAGATGGTATTGGTGCAGCTCAAGCAGCCTGGGGTAAGATGTTTACATCCCTAATTGATGAAAAAGTAAAAATGATGGCGACTCGACCTGTAGTTGATAACGATGGTAATGTCATCGCCTTAGTCAATGCTACTCTCACTTTTTCTCAAGTGCATGAATTTTTACAGAAGTTGAATATTAGTAAGTCAGGGGAAGCCTTCATTTTAAACCGTTCTGGAGAACTAATAGCTAGTTCAGGCAAAACCGATTCTTTTATTAATAACAATAATGACTCAAAACTGATAGACGCTTTAGATAGTAAAGACCCTTTAATTCGTTTAGCAAGTCAACATCTCAGAGACAGGTTTGGGGATCTAAATCAAATTCAGAATACTTCATTACTGAAGTTTGATATTGATGGTAAACAACAATTTTTACAAGTCGTACCTTTTAGCGATAAATATGGTTTAGATTGGTTAATTTTAGTAGTAGTTCCCCAAGCAGATTTTATGGGGCGTATTTATGCCAATACTCGAATTACTGTTGCCTTATGTTTGATGGCATTTATACTAGCAATTTTTCTTGGTTTACTTAGTTGTGAATTAATTATTAGACCAGTTAAACGTTTGAAAGAAGCAGCAACTTCTTTATCTGTTGGGAATTGGGAACAAAAAGTCAAGGAAGTGCCCATTGATGAATTAGCAATATTGGCTCAATCATTTAATCAAATGACAGAGCAAGTAGAAAAATCATTTGTTGAATTGGAGAGAAAAAATGCTGCTTTACAGGAGGCTGATAGGTACAAAGATGAGTTTATGAAAAATATTTCCCATGAGCTGAGAACTCCACTTAATAGTATTATTTGTTCGCTCAAATTAGTCCTTGATAACTTTTGTGATAGCCCAGAAGAAGAAACTGAATTATTAGAGCAAGCTGATAAATCTGCTATTCATTTGCTGGATTTAATTGATGAACTTTTGGATTTGGTACAAATTAAAGAAGGCAAACTTATAATTGAGAAAAAGTTAGTAAATTTGTCTGAATGTTTAAGTGAAATAATCGATTCTCAACAACCTCTAATCCAACAGAAAAATCTGGAACTATACAAACCTAATATGTCTAAATCAATATTTGTAGAAGCTGACCCGACAAAGCTAAAGCAAATATTTTTAAATGTTATTGATAATGCAATTAAGTTTACTGAGACTGGCAGTATTACTATTGATATTCAGCTTAAACCTGGTATGAATACTTATTATATCGATGAAATTCCGATTGCAGTAGTAACTATTCAAGATACAGGAATTGGAGTTGAACCTAGTCAACAACAGCAATTATTTCAATCTTTTGTCATGCAGGATGGTTCCACTACTCGTGCTTATAATGGTTGTGGTTTAGGATTAGCAATTTCTCGTAGTTTGATGGAATTAATGGGTGGTAATATTACTCTAGAAAGTGCTGGTAAAAATCAAGGTACAACAGTTTATATATCTTTACCTATTACTCTCCAAACTTCTGATTATAGTTAAATTTTGATCACTTTAATTGTAAGCATTTCCTGCGGAATGCGGAGCTAACAGCTATTAGCAGTCAGCTCATCCTAGGTCATGCTACGCAAACAGCTTTTTATATATACCTTGCTTTTAAGGGCAAGGTTTTAAAATAATACCCACACTTCAGGCCAATTTTAACTAGAACTTAATCAAACTATAAAACATTGATAATTGCTATTTGACCATAACTAATTGTATACTAATCGGGCACAATTGAAAACCAGGGTGATAATATGCAATCAAATTCTGATGATTTCCCAGAAAAAAACTCAGGAAATGCTATACCTTATTATACCAGATCCAAAGCAAATTTATCACTTTTATTACACAATATATCAATTGCTGCCTTGGTCGGAGTAATAGCTTTTACAGGAGTAAGCTCTTTGATTATTGCTGCTAGTAAAAACTCGCTTAATGAGATGGAAAAAACAGAAATAGAATAGACTTATACTACTACTTGGTTTCTTTTAACTCTATAGTAAAAAGGTGCCTTTCAATAAATTTCTATTAATTGCCAAATTTTATGTCAATTCTATACTAAATATCAAAATGAATAAGTTCCTTAAAACCATCAAAAATCTTGTTCTTCCTGAACGAGATGAAGTTTTCCTCAAATTTATTGAATCTATGGAAATCATAGTTTCTAAAGTTCTGACTTTATCTATGATTGCTGTGATTCTTTTTGCTGTATTCGATCTAGTCGTTTTTATATCTGAAAAACTTTTCTTTGCACCCCATCCTCTATTTAAAGATTCTTTATTTGAAATATTTGGACTATTTTTAAATATTTTAATTGCTCTGGAACTTTTAGAAAATATTACAGCTTACCTCCATAAGCACGTTTTTAGTCTAGAGTTAGTAATTGTTACTTCTTTAATTGCTGTAGCCCGAAAAATTATTATTTATGATTTGGATAAAAAAGGAGGAGACGCCTTAGTTGGATTAGNAAAAATATTACAGCTTACCTCCATAAGCACGTTTTTAGTCTAGAGTTAGTAATTGTTACTTCTTTAATTGCTGTAGCCCGAAAAATTATTATTTATGATTTGGATAAAAAAGGAGGAGACGCCTTAGTTGGATTAGCATTTGCTATTTTTGCTTTATCTATTAGTTATTGGATTATTAGCTCACGAAAAAAGCCTCCATCCCATCATTAAATATGATGTAGCAATATGGTTTGAGTTGTGAGATATTGGAGATTTTTAGGGAACAGGGAACAGGGAACGGGGAACGGGTAACAGGCAAAATATTTTCACGAAAAAGGCATGAAAATGGATTTTTTATGGTGACTTNTTTATCTATTAGTTATTGGATTATTAGCTCACGAAAAAAGCCTCCATCCCATCATTAAATATGATGTAGCAATATGGTTTGAGTTGTGAGATATTGGAGATTTTTAGGGAACAGGGAACAGGGAACGGGGAACAGAGAAGAAGGAAAAAATATATCTATTATCATAAGATAACTGCTATATTATATACCTTTAAGGAATACTTCAATTCTCACATCTGATTCCTGATTGCTATATCTGGTTTAATAAATTAGGTAATAGAAAAAAGTAGGGTATAGTATTTTTTTGCTATTACCTATTGGCTAAAATCCAAAACTTATGTATTTAACTTAAAGATGAGAATTGCTATATCTCAGAGTTATTTAACAAAAAAATCAAAAAAATATGAGTGACAATTATTTTGAATTTGAGCAAGATTTTGTAGAATCTTTACGGTGTATTCCTATGATAGTACGCTATAAATTAGATACCTGCGGAGTTAAATTAAAATTATCCCACTGGCATCAATTTAATCATTCAATTCGTCAAGAATTGGTAGATAAACCTTGCAGTAAATCAGAGGAAATTCAAAGTTATCGAACATGGCTGCATCAGTTAGTAATTGAGCAGACAGATACCCCTGCTAAAGATTTACCTATTGAAGAAAATCCAGCTTGGATGGATGAGAAAAAAATTCCAGAAACAGTTCAGGAAAAAGCTAAAGAAGTGGGTATTAAAATTAATTTAGACCAATGGGAAAATCTGACTCCAGTACAAAGGTTTGTTCTGATTAAACTTAGTCGTCCTAGCCATGAAAATCAAAATTTTTTACCTGCTATTAAGGAATTTAAACTGATTTGAATCAGGAAAGGATAACACTAATTTTTACCGAAATAATTAATAATTAAACAGTTAAATAATTAGATCATTCACGCCTTGAAGCCTCCCCTTGAAAGGGGAAAAAATAAATCTTTTCCTTATTTGTCTTACCTCTCCCTTTTAGGGAGAGGTAATTATCAATTATCAATTAATGAAACAGATGTCGGAATAATATCAAATCTACTGCCAATGGAAGTGTTATAAGAAACCGGGTTTGTGGGAGAGAGATATCAGTATCGTAGGGTATTTAATACAAACCCGGTTTCTATACTTTAATAACTGATAACTGAAATTTACAAATCAATTAAGCCTTCAGGGGGATTAATTTCAATGATACTTTTTTCAAAATCAACTATAGGAACAATTTCTTTGACAAAGGGAATTAAAATATTTTTTGGTTGGGTAGATTGAGGTTTTTGTTGATGTTTTTTCCGCCGACTTCTCCCTTTTTCTTGTGGTAAATTATCTCCCTGATGAACTTCAGAAATAACAGGAGTATCTGTAGATATTTTTTCTACTTCTAATAAATCATTTCCAGCAGAAATCATACTGACAACTTTGCCAATAGTTTCCCCATTTAACTGATTAATAACTGTTAAACCAATTAAGTCTGGTACATAAAATTCATCTTCTTCTAGTTGTGGGCGATGGCCTTTTTCAATCAGTAACTGACTATTTCGTAAGGCTTCAGCTTGTTCGCGATTTTCAATTCCTGCTAATTCTATTACATACAAACCCTTACTAGAAAGATAACGACCACCTAATAATTCAATAGACTGGGGTTCCATTTTACCTGGTGATAATAGCCACCTTTTTCCAGGTTCTAAAAATCTTTCTGGGAAGTCTGAGCTAGGATATACTCGCAATTCTCCTCTCAAACCTTGAGGTGCAACAATTTTACCAATTTCAATCCATTCAGACATTCTTTTAAATCAAAAATCAAAAGTCAAAATTCAAAAGTCAGAATGATTAATTATTTCTATAGCTAAGAAAGAATTAGTTAGGACATAGACTAATGATAAATCTTAGACTAGGAAACGTTTTTCTAACTGTTCTCTGCTATATGAAAATTTGGTCTAACTTTTGTGTATATTATAATTCATTTTACTCTCAATTTGGAATCTAGGTTTGATAATTAGAATTAATTCATAGATCGAAAATATTATTAGTTAATCTGAATTTTTAGCAGAATTATGAAAATTATAAATCTGATTTTAACTCTTAT
>NZ_LGSU01000942.1 GCF_002260545.1 Hydrocoleum sp. CS-953
AGCCACCGCTACTAATGGAAATGCCACGATTGCAAATACAGGCAATATTATTAATACAGAAAATCAGATAGCCACCGCTACTAATGGAAGTGAAACAATTACTAATACTGAAAGGAGCAATACGACCACACCCATAACTCCTACTCAGACAAATCCTCTAACTACTAATAACCCTATTCTCAGAGCAGAAACAAACCCCTCCACAACAGTAGGTCTAACCACAAATACCTCAGAACCCCCCACTCTAAACACCACTCAAACTAATCAAAACCCTAATAGAAATATTAATAATAATCAGTTCCAACAAACACTGATAAATAACAATATTATTTCAACAATTACCCCCAGTAACAATAACCAAACAACCAATACTGCCACTGCCAAAGAAAAAACCGACTCATCTATCAACAATACCACTGATACTCAACAAATATTAAACATAATTGAAACCGTTAATACCAACTCTCTAACAGTAGCCACAAGTTCAGAGCAACTAATAACCATGTTAGAAGAAAACCGTACTAACGAATATTTGAATTACTTAGGAACAGATTTAAACGAACAACTTATCAGCACAAAAAACGTCCGAGAAATTTTAACAGATATGGCAAACCAAACCGGAAAAGAATCTGCTGTAGTTTATATTAATTCTTATTCCGACCAATTACAAATAATATTATATACCAAATCAGGGCAGCCAATTATTAAAACTATTCCCGCAGCTAACCGTAAAAAACTAATGAAAGTTGTCATGAAATTACGGGCACAAATTACAAATCCCGCTAGTAGTTTTACTAATACTTATTTACGACCAGCACAACAATTATATGATTGGTTAATCGCACCTATATCCGCTGAATTAAAATTAGCAAATATCGATACTTTATTATTTAGTATGGATGAAAGTTTACGAACTTTACCTGTGGCAGTTTTACATGATGGTGAACAATTTTTAATTGAAAAATATAGCCTCAGTTTAATTCCCAGTGTGAGTTTAATGGATACTAATTATCGCCCACTTCAAGATACTCAAGTATTAGCAATGGGAGCCAGTGAATTTATGGAACAAGAGCCATTACCAGCAGTACCCNCTCAATGAAGATTTTACTCGTAATAACCTACTAACTCAACGAAAAAATTATCCCTATCCTATTATTCATCTAGCTACTCATGCAGAGTTTAAGCCGGGTAAAGCTAGTAATTCCTATATTCAACTTTGGAATAACGAACAAATAAAATTAGACCAAGTTAGGGAGTTAGGTTGGAGTCAACCTGCTGTAGAATTGTTAGTATTGTCTGCTTGTCGCACTGCTGTGGGAGACAGAAATGCCGAGTTAGGGTTTGCGGGGTTAGCAGTAGCAGCAGGAGTGAAGTCAGCTTTGGCTAGTTTGTGGTATGTGAGTGATGAGGGTACATTGGCGTTAATGACGGAGTTTTATACTCATTTGAATAATGCTAAGATTAAAGCGGAGGCGTTAAGACAGACGCAGTTAGCAATGTTGCGAGGGGAAGTGGTTATTGTAGAAGGGGAGTTAAGGGGAAGTGGAGCGCGTGGGGCGGTGGTGTTGCCGTCAGCATTAGGGAAGTTTGGTAATCAAAATTTTTCTCATCCTTATTATTGGTCTGGGTTTACTATGGTTGGTAGTCCTTGGTAATTAATAATGGATAATGGATAATTAATCAATTTGGTTTAATATAAAATCCGGTTGAACAGTCGTCCGCAGCGACGAAGCGGAAGNGAGTTAAGGGGAAGTGGAGCGCGTGGGGCGGTGGTGTTGCCGTCAGCATTAGGGAAGTTTGGTAATCAAAATTTTTCTCATCCTTATTATTGGTCTGGGTTTACTATGGTTGGTAGTCCTTGGTAATTAATAATGGATAATGGATAATGGATAATTGATAATTGAGGAGTCAGAAGGTTTCGTTCATATAGAACCCCTGAAGGGGTCTATTTAAAATTAGAGATTGAGAGTAGGGGAGTGGGGGAGATGATGAAGTAAGTCAAAAAAATTCTACCTTTTTCCTCTATTTCTTTATTCTCCATCTCCTGACTACTGAGGACTGAGGACTGACTCAAGAGCCAAAAACCCTTACCTTTGCGGAGATACGCTTAGGGGTTCTATAGAATAGGACTTATGTATTTTTCTCAAATAAAGACTATAAACTATTGCGCAATAGTTTTGAACTATTATATATGGCTTTAGTATAAGTCCTATAGAAGAGAAAAATTACCTTTTGATAGGGTTTAGCAGTTTTTCACACCCCATCAAAAGGAGCAAATATATCTGAATTGCTCTATAAAACTGATACAAGGTGCCACATTAAGTGACAATCTGATGTTTATTTCCTGCTGTACGGACGTTGCACAGGCAAAAATGCGTTTTCCGTTCCGGAATGCTCCGCAAACATGTCGCGCAGCGAAACGTCCCTAAGACCGTTGGCGATTACTCATCCACAGGAATAAATGGTCAAGCTGACCGTATTCTCAAATTAATACTNTGTACGGACGTTGCACAGGCAAAAATGCGTTTTCCGTTCCGGAATGCTCCGCAAACATGTCGCGCAGCGAAACGTCCCTAAGACCGTTGGCGATTACTCATCCACAGGAATAAATGGTCAAGCTGACCGTATTCTCAAATTAATACTTGCATCTCATAAGCGGTCTAGAGATATGCCACGCTCAGGGAAATCATAACTTCTAAGACTTAACGGCATATCTTTTACATGACCACAATTAGACCTAACAAATTCAGTATGTCTACCGTTAATTACTAATAGTATCTCACTAGTTACTAGCACTTAAAGTGTCTCACAGTAACATCAGTTAGAAAATTAGGTAATAGACAACCGACTAACTTTTCTAACGGATATATTCTTTCAGAATACTATTTCGATTTGGGTGTCGCAACTTCCTTAGAGCTTTTGCTTCAATTTGTCGAATCCGCTCGCGAGTCACATTAAAGATTTGTCCAATTTCTTCTAAGGTTTTCATCCGACCATCATCCAAGCCATACCTTAAACGTAATACATCCCGCTCACGGGGACTCAAACTATTTAAAACACTTTCCAAATCTTCTCGCAATAAATTTTTAGATACTTGGTCTTCAGGAGTTTCCCCATCTGACTCAATAAAATCCCCCAGTCGAGAATCTTCCTCTTTTCCAATAGGAGTTTCTAAAGATATAGGTAGTTGAGCAGACTTAGCAATAAAACGCAACTTTTCAATAGTCATTTCCATGCTAGTTGCTATTTCCTCTTCTGTAGGTTTACGACCCATTTCTTGAGAAAGAAGCTTAGTAGTTTTCTTGATTCGGGATATAGTTTCGTACAAATGAACAGGTAGACGAATAGTACGAGACTGATCGGCGATCGCTCTGGTAATAGCTTGACGAATCCACCAAGTTGCGTAGGTACTAAATTTATAGCCCTTTTCATGGTCAAATTTTTCTGCTGCTCGAATTAATCCCAAACTACCTTCTTGAATCAAATCCTGGAATGATAAGCCTCGGTTCATGTATTTTTTGGCGATGGAAACCACAAGACGCAGATTAGACTGTACCATCTTTTCTTTAGCTCTACGCCCAAGTATTAACCGACGCTTAAACTTTGACAATTCCATGTCTACAGCATTTGCCCACTCACTGACTTGGGGTTCTCGATCTAAGTTATACATTAGATCTTCTCGAATCCGCTCCAATTCCAGAAGGTCTGCTATCTTACGCGCTAATTCAATTTCTTCATCAGCTCGTAATAGTCTGATTCTTCCTATTTCTTGTAGGTAAAGGCGAATCGAGTCTTCTGTGTAATGCTTTTTTTTGCCCGCAGTGCGAGTACGAGATTTGGCAACTTTACCAGACTTTAGATCATCCTCATCAGACTGAGCATCTATATATTCTTCTCTATCTCCGATTAAAATGTCTAACTCATCATTTATTTGTCTGGTTGGGGTTGGCTGAAATAAGTCGCTAGATTCTAGCTCAGGCTGAATGGTGGTTTCGATTACGTTGTTAGTCTGGATCATGTCGCGTTCCTCATGCTCCTTAGGTTGNTTGGCAACTTTACCAGACTTTAGATCATCCTCATCAGACTGAGCATCTATATATTCTTCTCTATCTCCGATTAAAATGTCTAACTCATCATTTATTTGTCTGGTTGGGGTTGGCTGAAATAAGTCGCTAGATTCTAGCTCAGGCTGAATGGTGGTTTCGATTACGTTGTTAGTCTGGATCATGTCGCGTTCCTCATGCTCCTTAGGTTGAAGAATAAATTACTTTACAGAAGTTTTCTGTCTATCTTAAGACAGTATAGCTAGTGACCAAACCTGTATGGTTTATCTTTTTTGCAGGAAACTGAGAAATTTCGTGAGTTTACCTGAAATAATATTTACCCATTTCAGGTTTACTTTATTGGTATTGGCTCTTTTTTCACAGTCTTCAGAGTCATATATTATGGCTAACGGTCGTGCCAGTATCATTTTCTACATTTGAACTACCTCAACTCAACTTCGTTATAGTTGTTTTTAGAAGTGGGATAACCCACACAACTGCTTCATAAAACTGATATAAAACGTCACAATTAGTGATGTTTTAATGTTTAGGGATGTTGCATGCAACGTCCGTACCTTCTAAGGTTACACTCTGCAGCAGGACTTCCACAGGTATCAACGGTTAAGGCAACCCGATCTCTCGATCTTTAATAATTGTATTTAGATCCCGGTCTATAGACAAACTACACTTAGGGCAATCAAAGGTCTTACCTATCTGGTAGTCCTATATAGTAATGGTGAATAGTTGCTAAAACGCTGACTATAGGGTTGCCGAAAAAATTACAATGCACCATTACTACCTAATCTTATTTCCCCTTATGCTTTGAGCCTGCCTGCCACATATCTACATTATGCTAATAACTTAAGCTGGGATGAGAGCCATTATTTATCCTACCAAAGTTGGAATTCTTCCTTTAAGTTAGCCATTATGTCAAAGGCTATCACAGGGAAATCATATCAATTTAGGCTATCTGATAATTGGTATAACCAACTTCAGCTCTAGAGCTATTAGCAATAAAAAACAATGAGACAGCTAATTTAAGGATTCATTAATCCGCGACCAACCCCACTCAATGACAACTATTTGGACATGAAGGGTGTAGTTCATAGTTATCTAGCCTTTCATCTTCACCTAATATTTATATTAGTTTGAGAATTGTCTGGGGTTTTAGTTAAACACCATAACAATATTCTTTCTTTAGTTTTTGTGAAAATATCAGAAATTTGACTACACAATTACCTATGGTTGACTATGCTACTTTATTTACAAGGTAAATAATTCAGGGAAATTGTTAAAACATAACAAATTATACCCTAGCTATAAAATCCTTTACCCAATAAAGGCACTAATATATATTTTACTTTGTACTTTCTGTCTTCAACCTCCTTTTTTTTCTAGCATTTACTCTTGTCATTACATCTCCTGTATCTATCAATTGTAAGATTTTTGGAAGATGAATGTGATTAGTTTCATGCTAGCAATAATCTATACATTAATCACCTCCACTATAATAATTATGTTGAGTTGAGAAAAAT
>NZ_LGSU01000943.1 GCF_002260545.1 Hydrocoleum sp. CS-953
CAACTATACAATTATCGAAAATTAGCAAGATTACTGAGAAGTACAGTTAGATTTATCTATGGTTTGCTAGAAATTATTACTGTTTTAATTGCCGTAATTCTGTTAATTTTAGGGATAATCTATATCGAAAATACTATAGAACAAAAAACAGAGTGGGGTAAAGCTTTACTAGACTCAATTGAACACTCCCAAATTATGGGAACTATTGAAAATATTAGCATTGTTACAGCATTAGTTATTTACATTAGGTGGGGAAAAAAGAAATCCCATTATCAAGCTTGGCAAGTAATTGACTCCGCCCAAGGATTAGATATTAGCTATGCTAGAATTAGAGCGTTAGAAGAACTTGTTAAGGGAGGTGTTTGTTTAAAAGGTTTATCTTTACCTAAAGTCAATTTAGACCAAGTTAATTTAGTAGATGTAGATTTTAAAGAAGCCAACCTTCAAGGAGCAAAATTTTTAGAGGCAAACCTTCGAGGAGGCAAATTTGAATTGACTCAATTACAAGGTGCTTTTCTCTGGGGAGCAAATCTTCAAGATAGTTTTTTTCTATTAACTCAACTCCAAAAAGCAAACCTCAGTTCAGCAAATCTCAAAAATTCTGACCTTCAAGGAGTTAACCTCTTGGAAGCTTGTTTACAAAAAGCTAATTTAGAGGGAGCTTATATATTAGGAAACCTCCAAGGTGTTGATTTACAAGAAGCAAATTTAAAAGGAACAAACCTACAGGGTTGTTATCTCAAAAATGCCAACTTTAAATCTGCAAATTTGAAAGGAGCTAACTTACAAGATGCCAATTTACAGGGAGCTAATTTCCAAGATGCTAATCTACAAGATACCAATTTGCAAAAAGTAAAAGGGCTACATCCATCACAAATTCAATCTGCTAATAACTGGCAACAAGCTAAATATTCAAAAGAATTTTATTCTCAGCTAAACTTACCGCCAGGAAAATAATCAAGTTCACCTAAATTTATCAAACATAATATGAACAAAAGTCATATCCGGCTCAACAAAACCACAAGAGAATGGGTAATTTATGCACCAAATAGAGGTAAACGTCCCCAGGATTTTAAACAAGAACATATAGTACAAAACCAGGGAGAAAGTCACTCTCCCAAATGCCCTTTTTGTACTGGTAATGAACACCTTCTACGGCCGATTCTTTTAGAGAGACAAAACCCAGAAAATACTGACTGGCAAATTCGTGTTGTGCCCAATAAATTTCCAGCCTTAACTCCAGATGGAAATACTCATCGAAAATTAGAAGGAATTTATCTCACAATGCCTGGTTATGGTAGACATGAAGTAATTATTGAAAGTGCCAAACATAACCAAGATATTCCCACAATGTCTATCCAAGAAGTAGAGATGATTATTGATACTTACCATCAACGTTATATCGAACTTATGGAAATAGATGAAAGTATGATGGTAATTATTTTTAGAAATCATGGAAAAAAAGCAGGTGCTTCATTAAGCCATCCCCATTCTCAGATTATTGCTACTAGCATTGTTCCCCAACATCGACGCTGGCAAGAAGAAGAAGCTCAAAGATATTATGACGATTTTGGTTGTTGTGTATACTGTGAAATATTAGCATTTGAACAGCAAGATCAAAAGCGAGTAATTGAGGAAAATTCATCATTTTTAGCCTTTATTCCTTTTGCAGCTAAAGTACCTTTTGAAATTTGGATTATGCCCAAAAAACATGAAGCTGATTTTGGCAGTATTTCCGAGTCAGAAAAGTCAGATTTTGCATTAATTCTCAAAAATATCCTAACTAGATTATCAGAAAAATTAAACGACCCAGATTATAATTATGTAATTAATACTGCTGCTCGTTATAAAGCAGAAGAACCCCAGGTACATTGGTATTGTCAAATTGAACCTCGACTTACCACACCTGCGGGTTTTGAAATTGCTTCTGGTATTCGGATTAATCCCTCACTTCCTGAACTAGATGCTGAATTTTTAACTACTACTTAAATCCTGATTTTTTGATGCAGCAAGAGCAATAGCACCTACCATAATTTTATGTTCTTGTACTTGAATTCTTTCGTGGAGAGTTTCTGGTGTATCATCAGCTAAAATTGGTACAGCAGCCTGCATTAAAATCGGACCATTATCGACTTCTACATCTACTAAATGTACTGTACAACCAGTTATTTTTACTCCAGCTTTTAAAGCTTGTTCAACTGCTTTAATTCCTTTGAAACTCGGCAATAAACTAGGATGAATATTGATAATTTGATTAGGAAAAGCATTAATTAAAACCTGAGTAACAATTCGCATCCAACCAGCCATAATAACCCACTCTACATCATATTCTTGTAGAGTTTTAACAATCTGACTATCAAATTCTTCTCTATTTTTGTATTCTCGATGATTTAACAATACCGATGGAACATTCCACTTTTCTGCTCTAGATATAACCTTAGCTCCAGGATTGTTATAAATCATTACCTGAATTTGAGCATTTAATTTTTGATTATTTATTGCCTCTGCAATAGCCTCAAAATTACTCCCACTACCAGAAGCGAGAATTCCTAATTTTAGAGGAGAGGATTTTGGGAAGCCACTCTCAGGAATAGCTGGAGAAATTAGACAAGAATTAGAATTAAGTAGTTGAGTTTCAGTTGTCATTTTTTTTAGTTAAATAGTAAAACATGGAATAGGGAATAGAGAATAGTTAGAAAAACATTTCCTAGTCTAAACTCTTATAATAATCCGTGCTTATATTGTAATATTTTATTGGGTATAAAACATAGAAACCTGGTTTATATCAAATGCCTCAATATACCGAAATCTATCTCCCATAAACCCGGTTTATTATAAGACTTCCATTGCCAGCGGATTTGATCTAAAAATGGGATATTGTAATATTTTATAGTACGGGTTTTGTCTCCAAACCCAAACACTAGTATGGGTATAAAGCATAGAAACATGGTTTATATCAAATGCCCCAATATACCGAAATCTGTCTCCCATAAACCCAGTTTATTATAACAGTCTGAAGCAAGCGGATTTAAGATAAAAATAGGATTTAGAGACAAAACACCTACAGTTTTTTTCACAAATCATTTCATATTGCTATATACTTACTATTAATAGCTCAATACTTACATTAAACACCAGTAAAAGCAGACATTACTTCAAATGGATGAAAGCCACATACTCTAGTAGATATTTTAATAGAAGAATCGTATTTTTTACCACTAAATTCTTCTTTGAGAATCGAATACATTTTCAAATCCCGATATTTTCCCTTCATAAACATACATCCCCGCAGAATACCCTCATATTTCATTCCTACCTTCTCCATTACCCTAGCAGAAGCTATATTTTCAATTACACATCGAGCTTCAATCCTATTTAACATCATCGTTCTAAAGCCAAAATAAATAATAGCATTAACCACCTCAGTCATATAACCCTTTCCCCAATATTTACGAGATAAAGTGTAACCAATTTCTGCCCTAGCGTGTTCTATATTCCAGTCAACAAATCCAGCAGTACCAATAAATTTTTGCTCTGCTTTGTGAACAATACCCCAGTTAGAAAGCTGATTATTCTTATAATTATTAACGGTATATTGTAAAAACAATTTAGTATCTTGAATAGAGTTATGAGTGTACCAACCTGTATACTTTGAAACTTGTGAATCTTGAGCATATTCAAACATATCTTTTGCGTCCTTAAGAGACATTTTCCTCAAAAGGATTCGTTCAGTTTCAATAGTTGGTAAATTCCTAAAAAGATCCAGATTTTTCAAATCTTGAATTTCCCAATTTTATAGATGCCTGAAATTATTTAAGCATAACAATATATTGTTAGTCAAGTATGATAATAATCCTCAAATTTTCAGAATAACACCATTAAGTTTATAGGAAATATCAAGACCTTTTATTTTACAATAAGCTGTTGAGTTAAACTTCTAAAATTACACACTATATATATTAGTTAATGGAAGGCGATCGCTCTAGTGGTACGGAGTATTATCACTATTTGAGGTAGAGTAGCGTACTGCGTTACCCAACCTACAAAAAAACTATTTAACTCAACTTGTCAGGATCGATACCCAACTCTCGCAGTTTTGCTGCCAAGCGATCGGCTCGTTGNCCGAAAACTATATATATTAGTTAATGGAAGGCGATCGCTCTAGTGGTACGGAGTATTATCACTATTTGAGGTAGAGTAGCGTACTGCGTTACCCAACCTACAAAAAAACTATTTAACTCAACTTGTCAGGATCGATACCCAACTCTCGCAGTTTTGCTGCCAAGCGATCGGCTCGTTGTTCGGCATTAGTAGCCCGTTGTTTTGCCACTGCTGCCTCCTCTTCTGGGGTAGGAATCAAATTTCCTTCCAGAGTCATCCACCGCAACCAGAGTCTATCTATCTTACTGTAACTCCCTTGCCACAAACCCAGACTGAGTTCTATGCTAGGAAGCAACAAACGTCCCTGACTTAACTCTGCTCTTTGGTAGCGATCGCCTACTAAATGAAACGCTTGTATTTGATTAGTATAGCGACTGAAAGTTACATAATAAGGTACTCGCAGAATGCTCTCGTAAACTTCCCACTTAGTCGGAGGTTTTCCCGGTTCTCCTAGTGTCTCTCCTAAATCTTCATCTTCTGTACCCGGAGATAATAACTCCACCGCTAGCAATGGGTTAACTCCTTCCTGCCAAACTACATAACTCAAGCGCATATCCCGTTCTTCGTACAACCTGGGTACTCCCACAACTGCAAACCAGTCTGGGCGTTTATACCAGTTGAGATGTTTGACATCGTAGTATAGATTCATATCACTGCCACAAAACAAGCGATCGGGATACCAGTTGCGCGGTTGAAAAGTTTGGCGCAAAAGTTCAGGTTGAAAGTCGTGAAATTCGTCTGGCAAACCAGGTTCCTCCGGATTTTCGCTTGGTAAGTCGTACATGGTAGGCAAAGTTTCCTTTGCTGGAAGTGGTGGTTCATATTGAACGGATATATTAGTCATATTATTCTTCTCGACATAGTTTTTATAGTTTTAAAAGCGACTCTATCTGCGCGTACTTTTTCCCATGATTACAGAGTAACATACTATGCTTGATAAATGGGAGTAGAGTTGAAAATTTTTGATAAATTAAAGAAGCGATGGGATTTATGATGTGCGCGATCGCCAACTTAAAAAAAATCAACAAATAGCTGTTTCTTACTCTTGTTTTGAAAATGGTAGTTGTCTTCAGGCGATCGCCTAGCAGTGCGGATACTATCGCTACCCAGATGTTAATGGAGAAAATATTTAGGTGTTGTTGGGGCGGTGTTGTTGTTTCCATTTTTCTATTTCTTCTAGGGGAAGCAGGAGAGTTTCTTCTATTTCTTCACGGACTTCAGAAGGAAGGTTATTTAAGCACTCCACTATCAAACGATTAGCTTGACAATATTGAGTTAATAGTTCTTTTTCATTATCTGTAAACTGCCAATCAAATTTATCTGTTGACTCTATAATCTTATCTTTATACTCATCTATTAATATCTCTTCTAAATATAATTTTTTTATACTAATTTTACCCTCGTAGTCAGATATTAAA
>NZ_LGSU01000944.1 GCF_002260545.1 Hydrocoleum sp. CS-953
AAAATAATAGGACACTACCTAATTATTGAATCATAAAGAATAAAAGTTGAAACAAGGAAGGTCAATAGAATGGAAGTAAAATCATTATATCAGCTATTAGCAACCGAAACTTCCTTTACAGAAATGGTAGAGTTAGCAGCGGATATATCTGAAACTCCTATTGCATTCATTAGCTTTAGAGATGATAACTACCTTTGGTTAAAATCTCAAACAGGTATTAATAATAACAAGGATAGATACCTAAATTTTGTAGAAGTAATTCTCAGATCCTCAGAAAAAAACAAAACAAAATTACAGAAAGAAGAAGCAAAATTATTAATTATACCCGATACATTAGCAGATGAAAGAATAGCAAATCATAGCTTAGTAGTATCAGAACCAAAAATTAGGTTTTATGTGGGAATTCCAATTAATATTAACGGCCAACAAATCGGCATTTTATCATTAATGGATTATGTATCTAGAAACTTAACAGAGAAATGTCAAAAACTATTAAAAAAACTAAGTATTCATATTAGTAGTCAAGTAGAATTACAAAGAAAGCTATATAGTTTTAGTGGCAAGTTTATTAAACTACAAAAAATAGTTAACGCCCATCCAGAAGAAAAAATGCTACTTCTGCTAGAAAGAGCGATCGCTGCTAGCAACAATGGCATAGTGATTACTGACAATACCAATCCTCATAATCCAATTATTTACTGTAACCCTGCCTTTGAAAAAATTACAGGCTATTCTAGTCAAGAAATATTCGGCAAAAACTGTAGATTGTTACAAGGTGCTGACACCGATCCTGTCGCATTATCTCAAATTCGCCAAGCCATAAAATTAGAAACAAATTGCTTAGTAGTCGTAAAAAATTACCGTAAAGATGGTACTCCCTTTTGGAACGAATTAGCAATATCTCCAGTCAGAGATAATGATGGTAGTGTTACCCACTTTATTGGTATCCAAACAGATATAACCCAAAAAAAACAAGCAGAAGAAGCGCTGCGAGATAGTGAAGCACGTTATCGACTTCTAACTAATAATTCAACCGATATCATTTCTAGGCAAACCTCAGAAGGTATATATTTGTTCGCTTCTGACGCTTGTCGTCATCTCCTTGGATACGAACCAGATGAATTAGTGGGAAACTGTATATACGATCTATTTCATCCAGAAGACCAGAAATTATCTCAAATTAATATCTCTCAACAACCGGAAGGAGATACCTTCACTCACCGACTGCGCCATAAAAACGACTCTTACATCTGGTTTGAAACCACTTGTCAGAAAATTCAAGATCCAGAAACAGGTCAAGTTATAGAATTAGTAGCAGTTTCACGAGACATCACAGAGCGAAAACGTGCAGAAGCAGCTTTACTAGAGCGAGCGCGTTTATCATCCCTAGAAGCTGAAGTAGGAGTAGCACTCGGAGCAGGAAATTCCCTAAACAGTATTCTGCAACATTGTGCTAAAGCAATAGCCGCAGAATTAGATGTTATTGGTTCAGGAATTTGGACTATTAATACTCAAACCAGTCAACTAGAATTACAAGCATTATCCGGTAACAACTTAAAATTCGACATAGAAAAACATCAAAAGGAATTACTGACCCCAAAAAGCATCTTAACTTCTGAAATTCTCAACTCAGAAGTTGACTCCGATAGCGAACAGCAAATACTGACAAATGATTTTACTATACTGACCTCAGATAGTAGGGTTGTTGGGGTAATGTCTATATGGAGTCAGAAAACTCTTACAGAGTCAGCTAGAGATGTACTTACTTGGGTGGCCAGCGCGATCGCTACTGCTATAGACCGAGTTAGAACCCAAGAACAACTATTAAGTAACCGAGAAGCGTTACTATTTCGCCTCGCCAGTCAAATTAGAGATTCCCTAGACATTGACAAGATATTAGCAACTGCAGTAACAGAAATTAGAAATCTCCTGCAGATTGACCAATGCTGCTTCATCTGGTGCTTATCTGCTCAAATTACTAGCATTGCCGTCACCCATGAAGCTTCTAACCCGAAAGTATCAGTTCAAACCCCAGAATATTCCAGCCAACAGATAACAATTTTATCAGATAAAATTCGGAATCGTGAAATTTTACAACTTGACAATACAAAAACAATCAATCAAAATAAGCTTAAACAAATGCAGGTATATCTGCAACAGTTGGGAGTGAAATCTACATTATTACTACCATTGCAAACTCGCTCTGGTCAAATGGGGGGAGTTATCTGTAACCAGTATAGTAATCATAGACCTTGGAAAGAAAGTGAAGTAGAATTACTCCAAGCAGTAGTAGACCAATTAGCGATCGCCATTGACCAAGCGGAACTTTATGCTCAAACCCGTGCAGCAGCTTTAGCAGCGCAAACCCAAGCACATCATCTCAGTGAAGCTTTAAAAAACCTACAGCAAAAAGAAGCTCAGTTAATTCAACAAGAAAAAATGTCATCTCTTGGTCAAACCGTAGCAGGGGTTGCCCACGAAATTAATAATCCTGTCAATTTTATTCACGGCAATCTCACTTACATTAAAGATTATATACGAGACATTCTCGAATTGCTAAACCTTTATCAAAACTATTATCCAGATCCTGTAGCAGAAATTGAAGACAAAACTGAAGATATAGAATTAGACTTTTTAATGGAAGACTTACCCAAAATTTTGTCTTCAATGGAAATGGGAACCGAACGTATTCGTCAAATAGTTCTATCATTAAGAAACTTCTCCCGTTTAGACGAAGCAGACAAAAAAATAGTAGATATCCATGAAGGTATTGATAGTACCTTGCTAATTTTAGATAACAGGATTAGGTCAAAGGGGAAAGATTCTGGAATTGAGATTGTCAAAGACTATGGTAATTTGCCAAAAGTAGAGTGCTATCCAGGACAACTCAACCAAGTATTTATGAATATCATTAGTAATTCCATTGATGCCCTTGAAAGTAAACTAGAATCAAGGATGATTAAAATTACTACCCAGCTAGACTCAGAAGAAGTAGAAGCAACAAATAGTCAAGATGAAAATCAAAATTTATCTACCTCTGCTCTCAAATATGCTGTTATATCCGTTACAGATAATGGCCCAGGAATGACAGAAAATTTAATTAATCGAGTTTTTGATCCATTCTTTACCACTAAGCCAGTCGGAAAGGGTACAGGTCTGGGCCTTTCCATTAGCTATCAAATTATAGTTGAGAAACATAATGGTATCTTGAAATGCACTTCCCAACCAGGAGNAATTTATCTACCTCTGCTCTCAAATATGCTGTTATATCCGTTACAGATAATGGCCCAGGAATGACAGAAAATTTAATTAATCGAGTTTTTGATCCATTCTTTACCACTAAGCCAGTCGGAAAGGGTACAGGTCTGGGCCTTTCCATTAGCTATCAAATTATAGTTGAGAAACATAATGGTATCTTGAAATGCACTTCCCAACCAGGAGAAAGCACTGAATTTATGATTAAAATTCCCATCAAAGCACCAACAGCTCTCAAATCAATAATTTAGACAGTTTCAGTCTTTCTCTCTGTTTGATTCCAGAGCAATCACCATTACTCGCGTGGACATTATCAAACTCTCAAATTTACTTACAGCAATAATTTAACTCCTGACTCCTGACTTATGAATTATGACTTATGGCTTGAAATATACCTGCCATCAAATTTATAGCGGTTTTCACTTTATGACTACAAAACTTCTTCTTTCTTCCTTCTTCCTTCTTCCTTCTTCCTTCTTCCTTCTTNCAATAATTTAACTCCTGACTCCTGACTTATGAATTATGACTTATGGCTTGAAATATACCTGCCATCAAATTTATAGCGGTTTTCACTTTATGACTACAAAACTTCTTCTTTCTTCCTTCTTCCTTCTTCCTTCTTCCTTCTTCCTTCTTCCTTCTTTCTTCTTCCTTCTTCCTTCTTCCAGAACTCCTTCAGCATCAAAACTTCAAAATTATGAAAAAAACCCTTGACAAATTCCCAGATGTAAGTGCTATTATATTAAATGTTGACGAGATGGGGCGTCGCCAAGCGGTAAGGCAGCTGGTTTTGGTCCAGCCATTCGGAGGTTCGAATCCTTCCGCCCCAGTTAAACTAGATTAACTAACTAAATTAAGACAATCTTTGCCTTAAGCCTTGCTTAAATAATATAAATAGCTGTCAGCTTTCAGAAATTATAGGTTTATAATTTTGAACTTAAAACACTATCAATCCACATCACTAATTAGGGCTTGCTGAATAACTCTTTTAGTAGGGGGGAGGAGTCAGGAGTCAGGAGTCAGGAGTCAGGAGGAATGGGAATTATAGAGTAGGTAGTCAGAAAAATAGTCCCTTAATTTTTCTGCCTCGCGTTACCCCATTTTACGCTCACTTTTTCATATATATCAACTGAAAAGCTGGTACTTTTTCCAGACCTAAAATGGCTCAAACCGTTATATGTCAGTGCTTTGATATTTAATCAGCAAACCCTAATTAAAACAATATATATAGTGGGGGAATTATACCGTAAATTTTTTAGCTGAAAGCTCATAGCTTGTTAATTTCTCAGAGCTATCTATCTTAACTTTTTGGGTTCTACTCTTATCAGCTTACCCCCATTGTCTGTACGATAAACCCATTCATGTTTACCATCAGACAAAACAAGACGCCAACCTTCTACTAATATTTGGCCACAAAGCTCATCATTTTTTGGCAACCCCAAACAAGTATTTGGCCAAGTCTCTTGACTGACTTCATTCACTTTTATTGTTTCAGGGGCAATACCTATTTGATTCCCTAAATCTTGGCGAACAGCATCAACTATATTATTAGGGATTTTTTCAGTTTGATTAGCAAATTTTTNCGCCAACCTTCTACTAATATTTGGCCACAAAGCTCATCATTTTTTGGCAACCCCAAACAAGTATTTGGCCAAGTCTCTTGACTGACTTCATTCACTTTTATTGTTTCAGGGGCAATACCTATTTGATTCCCTAAATCTTGGCGAACAGCATCAACTATATTATTAGGGATTTTTTCAGTTTGATTAGCAAATTTTTCTGCCTCGTCAGGAATTGGTTTACTGAACTTTTTCACATGATCAAAATCCTTATTAATAGAGTTCTGCTTCACAGCAAGTATATGATTTAGAGATTTATTAGTTAGGAAAAAAGGTTGAGATATTTCTGTCTGAGATTCAACTTTAGTCTCTGTTGCAGATTTTAAAAGATTAGCAAACTTATCAGCCTTGGAAGTAATTTTGCCATTTGTCTCTACTTGGGGAGATTGAAGAACTTTTACAGCAGCAATTGCTGTTTCAGTAAGATTTGGATATGCTTCAGCAGCTAAGATTCCAGTTAAAATTAATGCTAGTAAAAAAGGATGAGGCGATTTTTGCTTAACTCGCTCGTTTCCATTTAGTTCATAATTTTTAGAGTTAGATTTCATAATTAAGATCCTTCGATTATTTATAGGTTTACTTATCTATATTAGTTAGATGGGATATTATTCTGGAGCTATCGAATTCGATCTAGGTGGTTTAGATGATTAAGATACAAGTTGAAGTTTGATTTTTTTATGCTTACAGAAATTAATCTATAAATAAT
>NZ_LGSU01000945.1 GCF_002260545.1 Hydrocoleum sp. CS-953
TAAATAATTGTGGTTTAAAGCCTCCCCTTGGATAGGGGAAAAAAAGTGCTAGGATATTTCCCAATCTTCAATCAAGAGCGGTTTTAACCTTCTTGTAATTATCAATTATCCATTATCAATTATCAATTAATGAACTCTTAACCTTTCTTGTCGCCCCTCCAGGTAATTCAATAGTTTAGCAACTACCAAAAAATACAAATCATACCTAAAATTAGCAACGCCAAATTTTTAAGTTATGAGTAGGGAGTGAAATAGAGACAATACAGGAAAAAGAAAGATTGAAAAATACTCTACTACTCCCTTACCTTTAAGATTAGAATCAGAAGATTAATTCGGTTAGATTGCCATGTTAGGTGACACTAACTTTTGCATTCTGTGAAGCTCCTGAAAATAAATTGGCGAGGCTGAAGATTTTGCTATTGCATTTCCCAAAAAATGATGATAGTATGTAACTATAAGGCTTAACTCGCCTATATGCATGATTTTTTATTCAACAAAAAATGGTATTGTTTCGAGCGCGATAGAACTTCGTTCCGCTTCGCGACCGCAAATATTAATGTCAAAGATACCAAATGGGTTTTGTGGTCCCGCTGAAAAGTCGTCATTGCAATAATGAGCAGCAATCTCCCGCTACCTCTGAGATTGCTTCGTTCCACTCCGTTCCAGTCGCTGCGGACTTACAATAACTAAATTATCTGGATTTAATATAAAATCTTACCTTTAACTTCCATAAATAAAATAGTATAGCGATCGCTATTACTACTAGGAAATTTTCGCTCCTCTCAAATTTAGTCCGTGCTGCCAATTTAACTTCTGACTTCTGACTTCTGATTTCTGACTTAATTTTCCCCTAATTAATTTTGCCAATGTCCTACTCTGTCCAAACACTCTCAAAATCTGTCGTAGCTGAACCTGGGTCATCTTATCAAAATCTTCCCCCAGAGTCACAAGAGTGGCTAGAAGTCTTAGTTGATGTCCCTTTCCAAACTTCAACAGATAATACTGAAGAGGAAGAAAAATTATTTACCTATAAAATACCTCCCAATATGGATATTCAACCANCATTAAAACGTCTGACTTCTGACTTCTGATTTCTGACTTAATTTTCCCCTAATTAATTTTGCCAATGTCCTACTCTGTCCAAACACTCTCAAAATCTGTCGTAGCTGAACCTGGGTCATCTTATCAAAATCTTCCCCCAGAGTCACAAGAGTGGCTAGAAGTCTTAGTTGATGTCCCTTTCCAAACTTCAACAGATAATACTGAAGAGGAAGAAAAATTATTTACCTATAAAATACCTCCCAATATGGATATTCAACCAGGAGATATTTTAGTAGTACCATTTGGCAAACAACAAGTAGGAGCGATCGCTATCCGCAAAACTTCCCAACTTCCAGAAGGTTTAACTAGCGATCGCCTCAAAAATTTATCAGACATTATTACCAGAGGTTTTTTCCCTCCCACTTATTGGCAACTCCTAGAAAAAGTCGCCATCTATTATCAAACACCACTTATTAGAGTAATTCGCACTGCTCTACCACCAGGTTTACTCAAACGCAGTCAACGACGCATCCGCATCATCGAAACAGCAATACCAACAGGTGGAGAAATTTTCCTCAATACTAATGCTCAAAAAATTCTGGAAATTCTGCAAAACTCCAAAACCAAAGATTACACCTGGCAATACATTCAACGTCAAGTCAAAAGTGCTGAAAGAGGATTAAAAGATTTACTACAACGAGGTTGGGTAGAAAGCTATCTCGAACCCCCTTCCCCACCAAAACCAAAACTTAGACAAGCAGTCACTCTAGTTGCTCAAACCCCACCCAAAGACTTAACCCCACGTCAAAAAGAAGTTATGGAAGTGTTACGCCAAAGTGGAGGCGAAATGTGGTTAACAGAATTACTTAACACTTGCCAAACTACAACTTCTGTGGTAAAGAAACTCGAAGAAAAAGGCTATGCTGTCATTCAAGAACAAGAAGTATTACGGCGAGAACAAGGTAGGGGTGATACCAGAGACGAAATAAAAATCCTTACACCCTACCAAACAGAAGCATTANTGGAAGTGTTACGCCAAAGTGGAGGCGAAATGTGGTTAACAGAATTACTTAACACTTGCCAAACTACAACTTCTGTGGTAAAGAAACTCGAAGAAAAAGGCTATGCTGTCATTCAAGAACAAGAAGTATTACGGCGAGAACAAGGTAGGGGTGATACCAGAGACGAAATAAAAATCCTTACACCCTACCAAACAGAAGCATTAACAACCATTACCCAGATTCAAGAATTTGCTCAAATATTGCTTCATGGAGTTACAGGTTCAGGAAAAACAGAAGTATATTTACAGGCGATCGCTCCCATCCTCCAAAATGGAAAATCTGCTCTCGTACTCGTTCCCGAAATAGGTCTAACCCCGCAACTTACCGACAGGTTTCGCGCTCGTTTTGGCAAAAAAGTCTATGTTTACCATAGCGCCTTATCTGCGGGAGAACGTTATGATACCTGGCGTAACATNCATGGAGTTACAGGTTCAGGAAAAACAGAAGTATATTTACAGGCGATCGCTCCCATCCTCCAAAATGGAAAATCTGCTCTCGTACTCGTTCCCGAAATAGGTCTAACCCCGCAACTTACCGACAGGTTTCGCGCTCGTTTTGGCAAAAAAGTCTATGTTTACCATAGCGCCTTATCTGCGGGAGAACGTTATGATACCTGGCGTAACATGACCTGGGGTATTCCGCAAATTATCATCGGTACTCGTTCCGCAATATTCGCCCCACTGCCAAAATTAGGTTTAATTGTTTTAGACGAAGAACACGATAACAGTTTCAAACAAGACCGCCCCGCACCCTGTTATCACGCTCGCACCGTGGCGAAATGGCGAGCAGAGTTAGAAAACTGCCCATTAATATTAGGTTCAGCAACTCCCGCTTTAGAAAGTTGGTTGGAAACAAGAACGCAGAAACCCGGTTTATCTGAAAAATCTGATGGTTTGAACGATCGGGAAAATGAACCCGGTTTCTTAGCCGATGAAAATGTTTCCCTGACGCAGAAACCCAGTTTATCTGAAAAAAATGATAGTTTGAATAATCAGGAAAATGAACCCAGTTTCTTCGCTGATGAAAATGTTTCCCTGACACAGAAACAGAAACCGGGTTTATCTGAAAAAATTGATGATTTAAACGAAGGGGATAATAAACCCGGTTTCTTGAGTGTTTCCCCAAAACCCAANGATGAAAATGTTTCCCTGACGCAGAAACCCAGTTTATCTGAAAAAAATGATAGTTTGAATAATCAGGAAAATGAACCCAGTTTCTTCGCTGATGAAAATGTTTCCCTGACACAGAAACAGAAACCGGGTTTATCTGAAAAAATTGATGATTTAAACGAAGGGGATAATAAACCCGGTTTCTTGAGTGTTTCCCCAAAACCCAACACCTACTACCTCTCATTACCCGAACGCATCCACTCCCGACCGATGCCACCCGTAGAAATAGTAGATATGCGCCAACAACTGCGACAGGGAAACCGCACAATGTTTAGCTATCCTCTCCAAGAAGCACTGCGACAACTACAACAAACAAAACAACAAGGAATTTTATTCATTCACCGTCGCGGTCACAGTACATTCGTGTCTTGTCGTAGTTGCGGTCATGTCATGGAATGCCCTCATTGCGACATTTCACTTTCCTATCATTACACCCACGAAGGTGCAACTCCACTATTGCGTTGTCATTACTGCAACTATACCCAACCACAACCCCAACGTTGTCCCGAATGTGATTCTCCTTTCTTCAAATTTTTTGGTAGTGGTACTCAAAAAGTAGCGCAGGAATTAACCAGACAATTTCCCGAACTACGAACTATTAGATATGATAGCGACACAACTCGCAAAAAAGATGCTCACCGAAATTTGTTAAATCAATTTGCTAACGGGGAAGCAGATTTATTGATCGGTACCCAGATGTTGACAAAAGGTTTAGATTTAGCACAGGTGACATTAGTAGGAGTCGTGTCTGCTGATGGGTTACTGCATTTTTCAGATTATCGCGCCAATGAACGTGCTTTTCAAACATTGCTGCAAGTAGCAGGCCGTGCAGGTCGTGGAGATAACCCAGGGCAAGTCATTATTCAGACCTATACTCCAGAACATCCTGTGATTCAAGCGGTGCAACGTCATGATTATCAGTCTTTTGTAGAAACAGAATTACAGGCGAGAGCTGAGTTGCGATATCCTCCTCACGGGCGGTTGATTTTATTGCGTCTGAGTAGTTATGATCCGACCGAGGTAGCGGTGACTGCTCAACAGTTAGCAAGTGTATTGATGGAAAAAGCGGAAGAGGGAAAATATGATCTATTAGGTCCTGCACCCGCTCCTATTGCCAGAGTAGCAAATCGTTATCGGTGGCAGATTTTGTTAAAATTATTGTCTGGATGTGATGATGTACCCGATCTAACTAAGTTGAGTAATATTTGTCGCCCTGGCGTCAGTTTGACTGTGGATGTCGATCCGATGAATTTGTGATAAAGTAGCCTGTGTAACTGTACTAAATAAAGAGGGTTTATTGGCCTGATTATTATTTTTCCGGTTTCTGGGTAAGTCCTAATGTATATAATATATAGATGATATTATAGATGGAAAATACAACTAAACACAAAGTGTAATATTTTCAGTAAAAACTCGTACATAGAAACAAACTAAAAATATGGTAGACGTATTCTTTAATAATTGGGATAATAGCGGATTCAATAATTCCCGACCTATAGACACAAGCGATCCTACTTATGTAATTGTANATAGATGATATTATAGATGGAAAATACAACTAAACACAAAGTGTAATATTTTCAGTAAAAACTCGTACATAGAAACAAACTAAAAATATGGTAGACGTATTCTTTAATAATTGGGATAATAGCGGATTCAATAATTCCCGACCTATAGACACAAGCGATCCTACTTATGTAATTGTACATGGTTACCAAAGTACAGGTGGAAATCCAGATAATAACTTCACGCCTCAAGCTTGGATGTCAGAAATGGCAGAAAATATACGAGATTTAGAAGGCAATGATGCTAACATTTTGGTAGTAGATTGGCAAGATGGTGCTGATACTCTCAATTATCCTGCTGCTGCAGATAGAGTTGATGATGTAGGAGTTGAAGTAGCAAACTATTTGTTGGATCAAGGTGTTAATCCTGCTGATACCACACTTATTGGTCACAGTTTAGGTGCTCATGTAATGGGTGAAGCAGGTGAAGAACTTCGCGAACGTAGTGGCGAAGTCGATCTGCTTATTGGTCTCGATCCAGCAGGTCCTGAGTTTGAAGGAGGTTGGTTCTCTAGTGCCAACCCTACAGACGATCGCCTAGATCCAACCGATGCAGATAGAGTAGTTGCTTTCCATACTAGCAGCACATTAGGATACGACGATCCATTAGGTGACTTTGATGTATACGTTAACTGGGATGATTGGTTTCAACCAGGTTCCTGGAATTTTGCAGATAACCACAGCTACGCTCACACATTGTATAACGATTTATTAGAAGGAAACCAATTCCCGCAAAACAATGGTACTATATTCTCACT
>NZ_LGSU01000946.1 GCF_002260545.1 Hydrocoleum sp. CS-953
GCCCCAGAAACCATAAATATCACAGGAAACCCAGAAACAACAGACATCATAGACGGAGAAATCAAAGTTACCACAAATAACATCGGCAAAAAAGGTGCCGAAAAGACTAATCCAGTTAAGTATCTCAGCAATCCTGTTTAATAAATTTGTCGCATATCTATACTCTGATGAGTAAAAAAATATATATACTATGACTCAAAAGTAACTGGGAGCTGCTGTCAATGTCTGAAATTTTAGGTAATACCTATTTGTGGTTAAATCTTTAGGAATTGGCCTTTGTTTAGTAAATTTGCCATGAAGAGATTAGTCGTTTAAAGAAAAAATTAAATTAACTAATATTATTGAATAAGATGAGCTATTGTATAAATCCTGCCTGTCCTCAACCTCAAAATCCAAATAGTGTTAATAAATGTCAAGCTTGTGGTTCAGATTTAATTTTGCGCGATCGCTATGAAATTATTCAACCTCTTGGTAAAGGAGGTTTTGGAGCAACTTTTTTANATTAAGGAATTACGCCCATCAACTACAACCCCTGGTGTATTAGAGATGGCTAGAAAACTATTTGAGCGAGAAGCGAAAACTCTGGGAAAAATTGGCCATCATCCCCAAATTCCCAGATTATTAGGTTATTTTGAATGGAAGAAACATTTTCATTTAGTTCAAGAATATGTAAGTGGTTCAACCTTAAAACAGGAAGTCAAAAAACAGGGTCTATTTAGTGAAGAACAAGCGAAAAAATTTATCGTTGAAATTTTGCCAGTCATAGATTATATTCACACTCAAGGAGTAATTCACCGGGATATTAAACCTGCTAATATTATTCGGCGGAGTCAAGATGGTCATTTAGTTCTAATTGACTTTGGAGCTGTCAAAGATCATGTGAACCAAACTCATATGTCAGGTGGTACAGGAGAAACAGCTTTTACAAATATCTCTATTGGTACTTCAGGTTTTGCACCACCAGAACAAATGGCTTTGCGACCTGTATATGCAAGTGATATTTATGCTTTGGGAGTAACTACTATTTTCCTGCTGACAGGAAAAACTCCAAAGAGTCTTGGTTACGATCAGATTAATGGTGAAATTCTCTGGCGTCCTCAAGTGAATGTTAGTGACTGGTTTGGAGAAATTTTGGAGAAAATGCTAGAAGTTTCTGTACGACATCGCTTCCAGTCAGCAGAAGAACTTTCAGCAGCTTTGAAGACCAAAAAAACTCAGAAAAAACAGGTACAACCTGCTGCAGAAGATGCTGTTCAGACTTTATTTCGAGATGAACCTACAGTTTTTAATGATAATAAAAATGATGTTTCCTGGATTTCTCCCAGCACTAAAATTGCTCAAAAAATTAGAGAACGCAACACTCGTTTAGAAAAAAATCCTGCAACTCGCTCTCGATCTAATGTGAAGATGAGGCAAGAAATTAATCAAGGATATTTGACGACAGTATCTCCAAAAAGCAAAACAACTAATACAACACAATTAGCTAGTAAAATTCCGACTAAATGGACTGCTGGAACGTTACGAAGTGCTTATATGAAAGGTAGAAGAGATTTTGCTGATTGTAATTTAAGTCGCTTGAATTTGCGTAATGCTAAGTTGTCTGGAGCTAATTTTTATGGAGCTAATTTACATGAAGCTAATTTAGAAGGTGCAGATTTATCTGATGCTAATCTTGGTCATGTTAATTTAACAGATACTGTGCTGAAAAATGCCAATCTTAATAAAGCTTATTTAAGTACAGCTAGTTTGGCAGGTTGTAACTTGCAAGATGCAAATATGACAAATGCTTATTTGAATGGGGCAAATTTACGGGGTGCTAATTTATGTGGTACTAATCTCACAAATGCAATGGTCAGCGATCGTCAACTAGGTACGGCTAAAACTAATTGGTGGACAATTTTGCCCAATGGTAAAAGAGGTTCAGGATTCTAAAATAGTGGGTGTTTAATACTATTATGTAATATAATGGTGGCCGAAAAAATTCTGGTGTTAGTTATGATGCTCGAAAAATTTTTTTATGCCACAATAATTACGGTATTACTACCTATTTTGTTAGAAATTTATCCTTTTTCCCAACCTAAAACTTTGAAGCCCCAGGAAGTGACACAGAAATATAATCCTGTTCCAAGCTATGTTGATCGATTTTCTGTTATTTTTCCCAGTTAATTTATTGGGAGAATCACTCTCATATACCCACGTCATTTCAGTTATCAGTTAACAGCTAGCCTCCTAGGTCGGAACTGCCTCTTCCAGAGGAGCTTCGCTAACGTTTTTCATGTCGCGGAGCGAAACAGTACCTCAATGGAATAGGGAGGCTGGAAACACTGAATTTTCTTTTTTTTATACCCTTTCTAGGTAAAGCTATTGACATAATTTTCTTGTCAAATGACGTGGGGTGTTATTAGCAACCTCAGAATTTCTATAAACCTAATTACCAATAGATAATTGATAATTGATAATTGATCGATTCGGCTTTATTGCCTTTTATTTCAAGAGAAAAAAAGAAATAATATTTCCTTATTTTCAATCAAGAAAGGTTTGAACCAGAGGTAATTATCCATTATCCATTATCAATTATCAATTAATGACTTCCTGCCCATGTCACCCACTTATGAGATATACCTAAATGAGAAGAAGCTGCACTTAATTCACTTTGATTAACGTTGGCTCCCGTCAAATCTGCGCCACTCATTTCTACCTCATCCAGGGTTGCCCCAATTAAGTCTGCATTAGTCAGGTTAGCACTCCGCATATCAGCTCGCCTTAAATTTGCCCGTCCTAATTTTGCTCCTGTCAAGTCAGCACCAATCAGGTTAACATCACTTAAGTTTGTACTACGCAAGTCAGCATTACTAAGATCAGCACCGGATAGATTTGCTTGGCTCAAATCTACTCCATTTAGTTTAGCTTCACTTAAGTCAGCCCCACTCAAATCAGCTTCCTTCAAATTAGCCATTGTCAATTTTGCTCCACGCAGATTTGCATTGTTAAGGCAAATTCCTCGGAAGTAACGTTTTCCTATAGAGTAGCGACTCAGGAATTTTTGAGTATCCATATTGTTCAAATCCCTTTGATAAAATTTGTTTTTTAAAGATGGTTTATGTTTTTAATACTGGCAGAAAGATAAAAAAATGTAGCAAAAACTACATAAAACTTTAAAACTGTGTAAATTTATATGAAGTGAAATTTAGAGAGTTATTGGCAGGTAATATCATGTCCGGTTAAATAGTTATTATAATTAAAGTTCGTAGTATAGCTCTCAGCCCTATCTACAGTTGAGGCTGAGAGCTATACTACAAACAAAAACTTTATTATAAGTGATTATCCGATATCTAAAGTTAGTACTTGTTGTTGCTGTACTTAATAAACACCAATATCTAAAATTAGTGCCTGTTGTTGCTGTAGTTCATAAGCACCAATATCTACTGTGCCATTGACAATGCGGTCGAATAACGGCCCTCGTTGATCGAACGGTAATCCAACTGCACTCGCATTATCCCCGGCATCAATGGCAATACTGTTGGAGAGTAAGCCTTGGGTTTGAGTCGAACCACCATTATTTTGTAGAGGTAGCAAGCCTGGATCGCCTGACAGAAATGGATCGTAACTGCCGTCTTCAATCAGGTTGTTAACATTAGTGTCGATCTTCGTAGTATTGAGGAAGGCATCACCGCCATCAATGCTGTTGGCAATGATAGTATTGCTGAGGTTTGTATTCCCGACACTATATAAGCCACCCCCAAACCTATCAGCAGAATTATGGGAAATGGTAGAATTGGTAATAGTTGCCGTTCCCCTACTACTAAAAATACCTCCACCATCAGCACCACGACCAGCGGTACTGTTATAAGAAATAGTCGAGTTAAAAACTGTTAAGTTGCCATTTTTACTGTAAATTCCACCGCCATCGGTTCTATTTTTGCCATAGGCAGAATTACCTGAGATAGTTGAATCGATAACTTCTAGATCGCCATTGCGACTAAAAATACCGCCACCATCACCAGAGCCAAAATCGTCGGTCATGTGTGTCGAATTATCGGCAATGGTTGAATTGATGACTGTTGTGTTGCCATGGCGATTATAAATACCACCACCACTACCCAAGGCAGTTCCTTCAATAGTATTGCCAGAGATAGTAGAATTAGTCACCGTTATGTCACTATACCAGCCGTAAAGTCCACCACCATCACTCAAGCCACCAGTAACTTTATTTTCTGAAATAGTGCTATCGACAACTTTGAGCTTACCATTATTGATAGACACACCACCACCGTCAGGATCGTCACCAAGATTGTGAGCTATAATGGGGGAGAATTGTCCGTCGGTTAATTGGTTTCCAATGACCTCATTGTTAACAATATAGGTGTTGATGATTTCTAAATAACCACCATGACTATTGATTCCGCCACCATCAATAGATACGTCTCTGTCGTATTGCCCTTCAATGCCAGTTGAGGTGTTACCGGAGATAATACTGTCTTGAACTGTTAGATTTTCTGAGGTAAAAATTCCACCCCCACCACCTATGGGATTGCCTCCTGTAATGGTCAAGCCATTTATGAACACATTAATAAAATCGTCACTGTTATTATCTATGTTAAAGACTCGGAAGCCGTTCATCTGTGCATCCACTGTCAGCAGATTTGCACCTAATCCATTGATGGTGAGAGAATTGGTAATGGACAACTCTCCACTGGTTAGTCCTATAGTCTTTCCAGTCAGGGAACTATCAAAGGTAATGGTATCGGCATCCAGCGTTGCATTAGCCATCTCAATAGCATCACGCAGGCTACCCACTCCCGCATCATACACATTAGTTACATGAAAAGTCGCCATAAAATTAGAATCTCCTGCTTATTTTGCCTGTATAATGCTTATAATTGGCAAATAGGTGTGTAGGTGTACTTTTAGTTAGTTAAAATTCTGTTTTAAGAGAACTAGAATTATAATAACACAGACATTCTGTCAATAGCAAGGGCTTATTCATAACTTTACTGAATCTTCATAAAAATGCCCTAAAGTCCCGATAACTTTACTGAATCTTCATAAAAATACTTTTTGTTTTTTCAGGACTTACGCAAAATATGCAATTATACGCCATATGTAGGGGCGAATGGCATTCGCCCCTACATATGGCGCTTGGAGCGTAAGTCCTGTTTTTTTCTACGGATACGCTTCGCGAACGTTACCTTAACCCAACCTACAAGATTACTCAGACAATATTCGCAACGATTTCCAGCTCGTTGTCTCACGCGCTGCCGAATGGTTTATGGTAGTTGACTCATGGATGCAGTAGAACTCTCGAACCTTTTTGCACTCCTACAACTAAAGCTTTAGATTTCCGCAATCACCTGATTTGGTCAACTTGCATTAATGCCAGGAGTTCCTAGTTTTCTGGTTGTGTCAACCCAACTTTTTTTCTTTTTGTTTGTAGTTCCCCCAGTAGTTTATTTTGCTTTATATATTAGAGCTCTCCGGAAAAGAGGGAGTAGGGAGTAGGGGGAAAGAATTAGAGTTGTTGGGAAATAAGGTAAAATGGTTCAAGCAGAAATTGGCCAGAAGAATGCTAAATATTGAACGAGCCTTAAAACAAGAT
>NZ_LGSU01000947.1 GCF_002260545.1 Hydrocoleum sp. CS-953
AATTATAGCTGTGGCAAAAGTAATTTTTGCTGTGAAAATTTAGATATTTTCAAGTAAAGAATCACAAACAACTGAATTCCTAGCTGCCAAGAGCAGAAATAACTATATCGAATAAAGGAGGTAAAATCAAATAACTTGCCACAAGTAATGCTACTATTGCTGAAACTAAAACTGCACCAGCAGCACAATCTTTAGCAATTTTTGCTAATTCATGGTAATGCTGTTTAACAGTTAAATCTACCACTGACTCAATAGCAGTATTTAACAATTCCATAGCCATTACTAATCCAATTGTTAATACAATAACAACAGTTTCTATTGGTTGTAATTTTAATAAAATACTCAAACTAATAGCGACAATACCAATAAAAGTATGAATGCGAAAATTACGTTGAGTTTGGAAAGCATAAGATAATCCTGCCCAAGCATATTTGAAGCTAGTAAAAAGACTATTTGCTACTTGCCAAGATAATTCTCTGTTCAGTTTCAATGTCTTTTTAGGAGTATTTGGTTTGGAAGTAGTAGAATTTTTCGGTTGATGTATAAAAGGCACTTCATCGTAGGAGATTGATGACTCATTAAGTTTCATAAAGTATCCACCTCAGTTTGATTTTATATGCAAGGCCCAAATAATATGAGACTTGCTCGATTAATAGTTTATCCAAAAAGTCAAAAAGTTACTTTGAGTTTAGTCAATGCTCTGGAGTGATTTGTTCCCCAATAGTAATTCCAAGAGCATGAAGCAAAAATAACTGTTGTTTGAGCATCTTTTGCCAACTTGCTTCGTCTTGGTGATCCCATCCCAGCAGATGTAGAAAACCATGGGCAGCTAGCCAAGCTAATTCTGTTTTTAATGGATGCCCCTGTTTTTTGGCTTGCCGAAATGCTGTCTCAATGGAGATTACTATATCACCCAGATATAGTTGTAAATCAGAATCTACTACTTCTGGTTGAGGAACATTTACTTCCAGAGTGGCAAAGGCTAAAACATCTGTTGGCTGATTCTGGTAACGATATTGACTATTAAGGGTTTGAATTTCAGAATCGTCTGTTAAACGTAGACTCAGTTCATAATTTTGAGCAACTGGAATATCTGGTTGTAGGATTTCTAGCCATTTCCAAAACCAATATTCCCAATTCTGGGAAGATATGGGACAAAAGTTATCCGAATCTTCCTGGGCCTTTAATTGCTTTTCTTCTGATGAATAAGATGACCAAAAACAATCCTGAATACTTACTTCCAAATACAACCGGATAATTCTCCTTTCCGTTAAAAAATGGGATTTTGATTATCTTGTTAGATAGGCAAGACCAACCAAAATGCCTATAAGTGTAATGGTTGTTAGGGCAAAATGTTTGAGGGATGTACCACCTTTCCTTACCATATTTCTCATGGCTAGTTTGACATAACTAGGTTTTGCTTCGGTTGTGGAAGTATTGGTTTGTGTCTCTGTTTGTTCGGGGTTTTGAGTCGATGAAGATAAATTACTCATAAAAATCAATGGGTTAAAGTTTTCTAGTAGTTGTTCTTTCTCGAATATGAGTTTGAAATTGATTAAAAAGTTAATACTACTATAACAATGATNTTTGTATAGTTTACCAATTAGGGTTGATAAATAAGGTTATAGTTTTTCCCTGTTTCTAGTTAAGCTATTCCCTCTCTGGATTGATACAGTAGTTTTGGAGTCTTGGAGGTAGAAAGTTTTAGGACTTTAGGGAATAGGGAAGAGGGGACACTGAAAAGAAAAAGAAATATATAGTAGTGGATATTAGTTGTATAGGAAGTCTGTAAGATGAAAACTTGATTGACCAATAGTCATTTCAATTATCAGCTATACCAATAGAAGAATTAATATCAATAGGACTTACGCCAACACCATGTATATAGTGTTCAAAACTATAACGTTATAGTTTTTTGACTCTATATATAGTACCTCTGCGTAAGTCCCGATCGAGTCTCATTAATTAGCCATCATCAAAATGTTTTTCTCTTTCAAATTGCTCCCTATTCTCTAATTCCCTTGTAGTAGACTGACACACCTTAAATAGTGCATTAGATTGAATTCAAAAGTCATGCATTCAAAAGTAAGAATTTTCCAGTTAAAATCTATTGCACAGTTTTACTTGTGTCAGTCCAGTAGGGCGAGTTTAATAGAATATATGCAAAATATCCAGCCTTGCTTATCACCCACCCGTACAATTTTTTAACATTTAATTATTGCTCTGCTGATTAAATATAAAAGCATTTATAGATAAATATTTTAGCCTTTTTAGCTCTGGAAAAAGTACCTAATTTTCACCTCTTTATGCTCAAAAAGGAGGGCATTTTGGGCGGATAGTTGAGCAAAAAAATTATTCCTTTAGTTCCATGCAACGTCCCTACCTACTCCTCCGCTCCCCTACCCCTGAAAAAAGACTTTTTCAGCAAAGCCTAATTATTAATTGTTAAAAACTACGAATTAATTAACAACTGGCTATCAGTAGATTTCAGGTCAAAAAATGTTTCAAAAATTTGCTCTCCAGTTTGATTTATTCGAGTTTGTAAATTGTCGAGAAATTCGTGTAAACCTATTTGAACTATTTCTTCAACAGTTAAATAATCTAACTCAGAACGTAAACGACCTAATACTTTTTCTACAGGATGTTTTCTAATACCTGAAGTTGGTCTAATAACTTGATGGAGCGATCGCTCTGCTTCAGTCAAACAATATTGAATTGAACGGGGAAACTCTCGGTCTAATATTAAAAATTCTACTACTCCATTAGGAGTAATTCGATGTTGTTGACGTTTACGATACATTTCATAAGCACTTGCTGACTTTAACAATGCCATCCATTGCACTTCATCTAGTGGAGTTCCAATATCTTGAATTGAAGGCAAAAGAATATAATATTTAACATCAAGAATACGGCTAGTTTTATCAGCTCTTTCTAAAAATCTGCCTATTCTACCAAAATGCCATCCTTCATTATGACTCATAGTGGCATCCATAATTCCTGTAAAAAGATGCCCACCCATTTTTACTTCCTCAAAAAATTCTGGTAATTGAGAAGTTTTTAAACCACTATTAGCCACATCTTTTACCATTAAATAAAATGAGTTAACTTGCTCCCACATTTCTGAAGAAATAATTTCCCGAATAGAACGAGCATTTTCTCTAGCAAACCGTAGACAAGAAAGAATTGAGTTATGATAATCTCGGTCAAAAGTGAGAAATTGAATTACATTTGCTTCTGTTACTTCACCATAACGTTCTTGGAATAAAGCCAAATCTCCAGTGGTAATAACTATTGGTTGCCACTGTTGAACTAAACTAGGAGAATCTAAAAGTAAATTTAGATTAACATCAACAAATCGAGCAATATTTTCTGCTCTTTCAACATAACGATTTAACCAATAAATTGAATCTGCAACACGACTTAGCATAATTAATTTTGATTGAAGAAGGAAGAAGAAAGAAGGAAGAAGGAGGAAGGAGTAAATAGGGCTTGCTGATTAAATATCAAAGGATTGACAAATAAAGGTTTGAGCAATTTTCAGCCCGGAAAAAGTAGCAGCTTTTCGGTGAATAGAGGGGAAAAAGTGGGGATTTTGGGTAAATATGGTAGAAAAATCACTCAAGGTATTCTTTCGACCAACTTCTCTATAACTCCTATTTCTCCTGACTCTTAACTACTCCCTACTCCCTACTCCCTACCTCAACAAAAAGACTTTTTCAGCAAAGCCTAAATATAACATTTCTATCTTATAGCAATCAGAAATCAGATGTGAAAATTTTAATGTTCCATAAAAGTCTAGAAGATAGCGGTTCTCATATTCGTAAAATACAATTTCTTCTTGGTTCCCTGTTCCTGAAAATTTGACAATATCTGATACCTCAAAATTGAAAAAGGAACAAGGAAATATTAAGTAAAAGATGGGATTTACCTTCTTTGCCAAGATTCATCCCTTGGTTCACCAACACCTCTGAGTAATACCATTTCTCAAAAATTTTTCTACATTTGATTGAGTAGGGGAGTAGGGGNCAAAATTGAAAAAGGAACAAGGAAATATTAAGTAAAAGATGGGATTTACCTTCTTTGCCAAGATTCATCCCTTGGTTCACCAACACCTCTGAGTAATACCATTTCTCAAAAATTTTTCTACATTTGATTGAGTAGGGGAGTAGGGGAGTGTAGGGACGTTGCATGCAACGTCCGTACGGGAGAAGTAAAAATAGGGATAATCAAAGATTAAATTGTCTCAAATCAGCAAAAAAGTAATTATCCAAAGGTAATTACTTAATAACTGAAGTCTTCATCAAGTATAGCATTAATGCATGGGAATTGGTATTATCCCTTTCACCGTCTAAATTTTAGCCGCCTAACGCACCCTACTGGAATTTGAATTTTTCAGGTTTTTAGTCTATAAAATCTTACTTTTGACTTTTGACTTTTGACTTTTGAATTTTGAATTTTTCAGGTTTTTAGTCTATAAAATCTTACTTTTGACTTTTGACTTTTGACTTTTGAATTTTGAATTTTAAGAATTCCCCTGACTAAAAGGTAAATCTTCATTAATTCTATCCATTTCTAACTGCTCCATTTCATTAACTTGCCCAATGTAAGATAAAAAGATTTTTGACAAACGATTATGATAAAATCTGTGCATACTATGGTTAGCTGTAGCAGGAAAACCACGGCGTTTTTTATGTCGCCCTCCAGCACCAGGATCAAAACTATTAACACCATGCTCGATCGCCCATTCTATCGGTGCATAATAACAAGCATCAAAATGTAAACAGTCTATTTCATAACTACTACCCCAGTAACGTCCATAAAGGCGATCGCCCTTGGTAATACAAAATGACATTCCGACTGGCAACCTATCATCATCTTCACTATAACCAGCAACAAATAATACTCGATGGCGAAAGTCGTGATGTAACTGTTCAAAAAACCGCTTCGTCAGATATTTACTTCCCCACCAACCAAATTTATCGCAGGTACTCTCGTAAAAAGTATACATCTTAGAAAACAACGCTTTCGGTATGTCATCCCCAGTGAAAGTCTGCATTTGCAAACCAGCTTTTCCTACTGCTTTTCGTTCCCGCTTAATATTACGACGTTGGTTAGCATTAAATACCTTCAGGTAGTCGTCAAAAGTTTGATAACCATGATTTTGCCAAATGTAACTATGATGGAGCCAATTGGTAAAACCATTACGTTTGATAATAGGGTGCCATTCTGGATCGACATAGAGAAAATGACATCCAGAAATATTGTGGCGATCGCAAAAATGGTCAATCTCACTGACCATCATACCCGTTATCTCATCCTCATCTTCCCCAGGAGCAATCAAAAATCTATACCCTCAGCAGGAGTAAAAGGCGACATTCCCAATAATTTCGGGTAATACTCAATACCTATGCGATAGGCAACTTCGGCCCATTGATGGTCAAAGACAAACTCCCCTTGACTGTGCCCCTTGACATATAGCGGTGCTGCTGCTATGAGTTGCCTGTCTCGCCATACCGTTAAATGTTGCGGTAGCCATCCACTTCTACCACCGACACTACCAGATTTTTCCATATTGTGGAGCCAGTCCCACTCTAGGAAGGG
>NZ_LGSU01000948.1 GCF_002260545.1 Hydrocoleum sp. CS-953
GGAGCGTCATAAAGGAAAGCCAGGGCCAAGATTCGGATACCTTCATAAGCTGTTCATATGCCGCAAGACATGCTAGGTACATTTTGTTACTCTAAGGTCCAACACAGGGAGAGGACATCACCTCTGTCACGCGCAGCGGTCAGGGTTTCCCAGACTGAAGAATCCCGTGTTTTCCCGTAAGGGCAACTTCGGGAGTATGTCAAGAGATAACTTCCTGTAGCTACAATAAGAAATCTAACGCACTATTTTATATGAAACGGTCTACTACTGGCGTGTCAAGACTAAAATTGTGGTTTAGAAGCAAGCAACGAGCGAAGACCTCGTTCCCCCAGCCCCTATCCAGGGGGGTTAGGTTTTTAACCCATATTTTCAAGCTTGACACGGCACTACCTGCGTGACACAGCTAAAACTGTGGATTAGATTTTCTCCTATAATTATAGTTATGGTAAGGATTAACCATTTTTTTTCTAATATACCATTAAAGGTTTGTCAGACCACTACTAGACCTGATAGCTACTTAAGCTAAGTAATACCAAACTCAACAATCATTTGCTCTACCTGAGAAGATACCAAGGGGTCTGGGTCATTCCTCAAATTAGGCAATAATTCAACCAATGCACGTTGAGATGCCATCCGTAAGTAAGCTAGAGCTGCCTCCCGCACAAAACCAGTAGGATGACGTAAACAAACTAAAGTTTGTTCTGCTGTTAAACTCCAACGAGCAGCACGAGCCATCTGTAAACAGCAAGCTAAAGACCACTCTGAAAGAAAATGACGAAAATCTAGCAGGTGTCGTAAGCGATCGCTAGGAGCCATTGGTTGATAAACAACCATCTCAGATAAACTATTTAATTTTTCCTGATAACTGTTTTGATCCAAAATATCAATCAAGGAACGCTTACAAGAAATATCTACAGTATTATCCAAAATCTCCAAACCACGGGCTACATTTGAACGGGAGTCTGACTTAATATTAAAAGCTGCTGCTTGGATAGAACCCAACGGATAAAGAAATTTCATTAACAAAAAGCACTGTTCTATAGCATCTAACTCCAACAATTTTAGAGACCGTAGTAATATTTCTGTATAATCGGTTGTTAGTTTGCCATTACTTTCTTCTAAAGCACCGGAGTGGGAAGTAGTTGAGTTAATATCCACTCCAGACAAGTCTACTATACCCGCATAAATCTGCCCCAGAANTGGATAGAACCCAACGGATAAAGAAATTTCATTAACAAAAAGCACTGTTCTATAGCATCTAACTCCAACAATTTTAGAGACCGTAGTAATATTTCTGTATAATCGGTTGTTAGTTTGCCATTACTTTCTTCTAAAGCACCGGAGTGGGAAGTAGTTGAGTTAATATCCACTCCAGACAAGTCTACTATACCCGCATAAATCTGCCCCAGAAACATCAACTCTTGCTCTACTAAAATTTCAACTCCACTGCGACCTACTCGTTCAAGAACCCCTTCAATTCCAACTTCTCCTGGCATTTTCAACAATCTGCGTAAAATATTACGGCGTGTAGTACCCCAGGTAGTCATCATTCTATTTACCAGAGAGTCTAGTGCTTCTATTGTACCAATTTCACTAATAGCAGTCCAAGCTTGTAATCTTACTAAATCTGACTTGTGAGTATCATCCGCCAATTTTACCAGCATTGGAATTGCATCATTACCTAATCTTACTAATGCTTGCAATGCAGATTCTCTGGTTGATTTGTAGGATAAACCTCGTAACAGCGAGGGGTAGTAACTTTCTAAATGAGTAGAGGCAATTACATCCATACAATACTTTCGCACTCGTAACGATTCATCCTGTAATAAACTAGGAATGTACAATCGTAACCCTTGCAAATAATCTGCTTCTCCCAAAGCACGAACACCCATAACTCTTTCCTTTTCCAGTTTAGAAGTAATCATCCTGCGTAAAACATTAGTAGCTTCAGCTTTTTGCTCTATGTCTCCTCGACGCATAATTAAAGCTGCTGCTGTACCTCTTACTACTGGGTCTACTGAAGATTGTAAATAAGGTCGTAGCTGACTAATATCTGGTTCTGATTCTGTGAGCCAGATGTAGCGTAAGGCCAAAGCTAGAACTTCTGGTGGTACTGATTTTTGGGTTAGGGATTGTACTTGTTTTAGATAAGCTGGATTAGGATGATTTAACATCACTTCCAGACTTTGGCATTGTAATGCGGGTGACATTACCTGTAAAAGTGGGGCTAATATTTCGCCTAAATTTTTTTGGTCTATTTGACTTAGTAGCTCAATACAGGATCGTTTATCTTCTTCTGAAACTCCCTTTTCCAAAGTTTCTACTACTGAGCGTTTCAGAGCGCGCATATCTACATCTAATACACCAAATCTTCCTTTGCCAGCGCTTCTTACCAATAAGCCTACATATTGGGTTCTAATTAACCATATCACTCCCAACCATAAGAAGCCAGATATAATTATGGCGATAACAAATATTAGACCTTGCTGGTCTTGAAACCCACTTTGATTGGAGTCTAATATTAATCTACATAACCAGAGAATTCCTAATATTATTAATCCACTCAAGCCTGTAGAAAATGGTTCAGCTACCCCATTTACCATTGTTTGAACATCACTACGAATATTTTCTGGTAGAGGTTGGAATAAAACAGGTCCGGTAGTTTCGATTAATGTATAGTGTAGTAACTCGTCTAAAAATCTCAGAATTACTAATCCTATAAATACTGAAAATAATCCTGTTATTGCACCTGTAAAAGAAAATAATCCTAAAGCTATTGCCCCTACTGGTAGTATCATTGCTGTACCAAAAACACCTATTCTTTCTACCAAACGACTGGAGGCAAACCATTGAGTTGCTACTTGACAACTACTCAAAATACCCTCAAATACACCTAAGAAACTTGCTATTTTACTTGCTCCATCAGTATATTGGTTTTGCAATTCTAGTTGATAAAAGAATTGAAAGTCTATTAATACATATAGAATTTCTGCCATCACAAAGAATATGATTAATGGCAGTATATAACCTTGTAGGGGTCCTTTTATTTTGCGAGTAGAAAATTCTTCTTCGTCATCTTCTGGTATCCAACGGCTAGAATCAGGAAAAGATTGTTGGTATTTTTCTGATAAATATAATAGTATTCCTGAACCTAATACTACCATTACACCAGATACTATTGTGACATTATTCAGAGGCAGGAAGTATAGTATTAAAGGTAAAGAAAATCCACTAATTACTCCTGCTACTAAAAAACCACTACTAATTATTGGATAGGTTCGCTTAATTTCTCTAATATTAAATAACTGATTAGATGTGATTGAAGTATTTAAGTCGTTAAGCAAGTAACAAGCTTCTACCCATAACCACATTATAAAGGTAGTAAGAAAAGCTAAACTTTCACCAGCTATCGTGATATTTTCTATACCAATTCCAAACCTAAATAAGAATAATGGAACTGCCATTAGTAATAGAATTACCACTATTACTCGTCGCAGAGGCATGATTTNAAATAACTGATTAGATGTGATTGAAGTATTTAAGTCGTTAAGCAAGTAACAAGCTTCTACCCATAACCACATTATAAAGGTAGTAAGAAAAGCTAAACTTTCACCAGCTATCGTGATATTTTCTATACCAATTCCAAACCTAAATAAGAATAATGGAACTGCCATTAGTAATAGAATTACCACTATTACTCGTCGCAGAGGCATGATTTTTTGTAGCCACGAATAGACAAAGCCCAAACCTGAACCTATGCCAGCACTAGCGATATATATCCAAGGTAGTTTGTCAGCACCATATTCGTCTAAGAATAGACTAACTGTACTTAGTTCTAACCAAATTAATCCTGCAGAAGTAAGAGTATATACCGCAAACATTAGTAAGGTTCGCTCTACTTCCTCATAACGGAGATTGAGGGATATTAGCAGTTTATCTCCTAGTCCTGTATAACTTTTTAAACTTCTCAGTTCCATATAGTTTACTGAATAACTAAAGTGTAGAAGATTCTGGAATACATCCTCAATGAGACTCCGCACTAGCAACAACTAAATTCTTTCGAGTCGTACCAGTGGCCTTTGAAAAACCGAAACAATCTGAAAGACCAGTTAGGAATTTTACTCCAAGATAACTAGCTCTAGAAGACATTTACAGAAGGATAGTTGAGAAGATTTCTACCGAGACTGTGGGGAGTTTTTTAAAATGAGGGAACACTAAAACCTCATTGTCATCGTTAACTGGCTAAACTCTAATCCCTCTGACCGATAGGGGGGAAAATTTTACCAACGTTATGATAAGTCTAAATCATTAGTGGGTCTTGTTGTCCAGGATTATTGAGTCTTGTTTCTCTCGTTTGCTCAGGAGTCTAATCTCCTGCTAAAGTTTATCTTCAATTTCAGACCTCAAGCAGAAGATTCTGAATTTGATTGACTATTTCAACAGTATTCTTGCCAAGCCTTTTTTCTGGAAGTTTCAGGGATTTTCAGAGGATGATTAAGTAGATTCAGATGCCACGGTTATAGTGGATCAAGAATTATACTAAATGACAATCGTATTTATTTTGGCTGGGGAGAATTTGTTTTTTTATAGGAATCAAACGGATGAGTATTCTATATCAGGAATAGAGCATAGATCCGACTGGTCAATTATTTACGTTATTCTGCAATAACTTTACTTACTAAAAAATTAGTATTCTCTTATACTATTAATATAGTTTAGTTAGAGTTGTAAATACTTTGAGTATCCAACTTTACTTTTTAGGAGAGAACAACATCATCATACTGCGTCCTTCTCTCTTGGGAGCTTGTTGAACCTCAGCTAAATCTTTTAAATCTTTTGCCATCCGCTGCAATAATTCTTCTGCAAGGTTACTATGTTGTATCTCTCGGCCTCGGAACATAATAGTAGCCTTAACTTTATCACCAGATTCAAGAAAGCGCTTTGCATGAGATAACCGAACATTATAGTCATGCTCCTCAATTTTATAGCGCATCTTAACTTCCTTGACTTCTGCGTTATGCTGCTTCTTTTTTGCTTCCTGTGCTCTCTTTTTCTGTTCAAACAGGTATTTACCATGGTCCATTATTTTGCAAACCGGTGGATCGGCTGTATCACTTATGAGAACCAGATCAAGCTCTTTTTCCTCGGCCATACGCAACGCTTCTTTTGTATCCATAATTCCCAATTGCTTGCCATCTGAACTGATAGCTCTGACTTTGGGAACTCGAATACTTTCATTAATTTGAGGCTGATTACGATTATTTCTTTTTTCGATTGGCATTAATTAGGATTATTAAAACTATTGTTCAGAGGGACATCCGTACCAAATTAGGCTACGGTATTTAATTATTGAGACTTTCATGCTTCTACTGAACTTACCCAAACTAGAGTTTTAGTTTTGGAGGCTAGCTTCGCTTCAGGGAGAACCACTGACCGAAGTCTGTAAGTTCTTTTATACCCAGGCTTAAGTTTAGTGGAAAGTACACCAACTATGGCCTTTGATTGTTGTGAAAACTTTGCTACTCTATTCGACTATTTTCAGAACCTTAATTTAGGTTGAATAGATTTGCTTAACTACCTTTTGGCAGTAAACTTAATACT
>NZ_LGSU01000949.1 GCF_002260545.1 Hydrocoleum sp. CS-953
CTCCTGACTCCTGACTCCTCCCTAATTATTTATAATTGTTCATCCAGACATGATATTAGCCTCAACAATAATTGTTGCGCCCAGCTCTCTTGACTTGGTACAAGGCAGTATCAGCACTCTGAAGTAATGTGCTACTATCTAAACCATCGTGAGGATACAAGGCAATTCCAATGCTCGTTGTGACATTAAGGTGATGACCTTCCAAGATAAATTCTGGCTGCATACCTTTAATCAATCTATCAGCAATCTCGATCACGTCTTCTCGACAGTGAATTTGTGGTAAAATAATGCCAAATTCATCTCCTCCCCAACGGGCAATCAAATCAACTTCTCTCAAACAAACGGCAAGACGCTGAGAAACTGTCTGTAACAATAAGTCTCCTACTGAGTGACCGAATGTATCATTAACCTGCTTAAACCGATCTAAATCTAGAAACATTACCCCCATAATTTCTGAGCGTTTAGCAGCATGGGCGATCGCTTCAGAAAGTTTCCGATCGAATAAAGCTCTATTTGGCAGGTTAGTTAGAGAATCATGCAATGCTTGATACTCAATTGTTGCTTGCTTTTGCTTTTCTCTAGTCACATCTCGAAAAGTCAAGACCTGACCAACAATTTTCCCTGATAATTTTTGATGCTGGGAATAATATTCAATAACTCTACCATTTTTTAATATTAATAAATCCCGTAGTTTCATATTCTTTTGCATCAGTAATGCTTGAAAGCTGTCCGCATCTGCTTTGATCAAAGCTGCTAAAATCAAATCAATTAGCTTGTGGCTATCACTTATTGCAGTTGAGCCATCTAGCTCCCAAATTTCAGCACACTTTTGATTAAAAATGACCTCTTTTCCGCAACTATCTAGGACAAGGATGCCATTCGCTGTTGCTTCCAGGGTCGATAATAGGAGTGATAAAGAACTTTCTAACCTGGCATTCATTTCCTTAAGGAGAGCATTTTGTTCAGCAAGTTTTTGTTCTTGAGCAAAGCTTCGTAAAGCCTCAGTAACCGTGAGTATTAGATCATCTTTATCCCAAGGTTTACTGATGTAGCGGTATAAAGCACCAGCATTAACAACATTCCCTACCGAATGAGCATCAGCTTGACCAGTCAGCATAATTTTTAACATTTTGGGATAAAGCTTGTGAAGTTCAACCAACAAAGTATCCCCATCCATCTCCTCCATATTGTGATCGGAAATTACCACAGGAATTGGTAAGCTTTCTGCTGTCAATTCTGCACAAAGAGAAAGAGCTTCTGCACCACTTTTAGCTAACTCAATATCATATTCTTTGCCAAAATTGCGCTTGAGTTGCCTCCCTAAAATCTGGAGAATTTCCAACTGATCATCAACACAAATAATGACTCCTTTCATATTCTACTTATTTAAAGCTTGACTAATAATTTGCTGTAATTCGTCCTCTGACCAGGGTTTATAGAGGCAAGCATAAAGATTTGCTTTTTTTTTTGCCCGCTCAATAGCCTCCTCGTCAGCTTGCCCAGTTAGCATCACGGTGACAATTTCTGGAAACCGTTGATGAACTTGAGTTAAAAATACATCGCCTTTGGTATTAGGCATTAGCCAATCAGAAACAATGGCCAAAATTTTCACGCCTTCCTCTTCCAACTCATCAATCACATCCCACGCTTCTTCAGCACTTTGGGCCATCTCATAAATATATTTGTTGCCAAACCCACGTTGGAGTTGTTCTTTAAGAGCTTTGAGAATAGGCATTTCATCATCAACACAAATAATTGCTATTTCAGACATACTTCACCTTTCTAGATACTTTATAATTAGAAAGTTTAAGAGTTACCAAGGGGCAACCCTATATAAAATACAGTATCTCCGGGTTGGCTGTCCACTTTTATATATCCCTGATGTTTGTCAATAATTTTCTGGCAAATATGGAGTCCCAAACCACTCCCCTCACCTGCTGACTTGGTGGTAAAAAAGGGGTCAAAGATTTTGGGCAGTACATCCGGGGGAATTCCTAATCCGGTATCTTTGATAATCACCTGAACGCCATTTTCCTGTTGATGGGTGCTAATAGTCAGTGTCCCTCCTGATTCCATAGCATGAATTGCGTTATGAATTAGATTTGTCCAGACCTGAATTAGTTCGTCTGGATATACCCAGATTTTAGGAATATCCTGATAATCTCGAATCACATTAATACTCCGTTTCAGTTGATTGTGATAAATTTCTAGTACAGTTTCTAGCCCATTAACAACGTTTATCAATTCCTTTTGGCCATTGGGTTGAAAACGAGCATAGCTTTTGAGGGCAAAAATTGTCTTAGAGGAGCGTTCAACGGCGCGGAGAATAATCTGATTATTAGAAAAGGAGGAAGCCAAATTGTAGGCGAACTCGATCGCCCATTCTCCATATTCACCTTTAAGCAAGGGCAACCACAAATTAGATATTTCGGGAACCCCTATGTCTGCTAAGAGATTCCCAATATATCTAGCATTTTCAATGTCATGCTCTTTAAGTTGGGTAATAATTCTACGCTTGAGGGCGCGAGCTTCGGAAGAGTCAATTGAAGGCTGGGTTTCGAGTGCTTGAGTGATGAGGAGAAAAAGGCTATCTTCTTCTTTAGGACTAAGACGTTGATGTAAATGGGGGAGTTCATTCAGGAATTCTTTTAAAGCCTTATCAGTATTATTTGCTGAGGCTTGAATTGCCCCAAGGGGGTTATTAATTTCATGGGCAACCCCTGCAATTAGTTGTCCTAAAGCAGCCATTTTTTCCCGTTGAACTAATTGGTTTTGTGTTTGTTGGAGATCGATTAAGGCAGTTTTTAACTGTTGATTTTTATTCAACAATCTTTGACTATATTTATAGGATAAAATACCAATTACAAAGGCTGCCATAATTAAAGCAAAGGTTGTGCCTACATCGGCAAATTGTCTGGCCTGCTTATGTTTGTTTGCATACCTTTTTTCTAGTATGTTAATTTCAGCGTATAGCTCATCGAAAATTTTATCAATTTTCAAAGCATTAATTTGTTTAACATCGGCAATTTTTTTCTGAGCAATTAGTTGCAAAGAATTGTTCATTATATTGTCATAACTGATATATAAATCCCAGAGTTTCTTGAGATTATCCTGTTCTTTAAGTTGCCTAATTTCTGCAATAATAATGTCAGTGCTTTCTCTATTTTCTGCAAGTTCTTCTGTTAAATTTTCGTCAATTTCACCTTTGGAAATTCCCTCCCATTCTAGAGAATTAAGTCTGCTGACTTGTTCCTTTAATTTAGTCAAGAGTAGTCTAGCATTGCCACTCTCTTCTGTCAGATTATTCAGTTGATAAATTACAGTTGCACTGGCGATCGCTAGTATCATTGCCCAGCCAAATATAAATCCTGCTGAGTATTTGGACTTAAGCAGGGGTAAAGAGGAAATCTTTGGTAAATTTAGCATACTTTAAAGTTTTGTCAAATTATCTATACATACTAATCCTATTTCAGTTTTAACATTTCGATAGTGGCTAAGAGTTATAATTCAGGTAAGCTAACCATTATATTTACTAAGTTAGGAGTAATAATTTTAAAAATTTTCTGCGAATATTTACTCTGCTTAAATTATCAAAAAAAATCAGCGATTAATCAAGTTATATCATGTCCGTTCAATAATTGATAATTGATAATTACCTCTCCCTAAAAGGGATAGGATTGACGAATCAGGAAAAGATTTATTTTTCTTGGTCGATTAGATATGGCGTTTCGGCTGTCGCCGACATATAAAGCGGAGCGGCTCTGCAAGAGCGGGTTTCCTCGCCATCTCATCCTGACTGACTGCTCCGCAAACGACCGCTTTTTTCCCTTGAAAGGGGAGGCTTCAAGGCGTGAATTATCTAATTATTTAATTGTTTAATTATTAATTATTTCGGTAAGGGCGAAGGTCAGGAAGAAAGAATACCAAAGTTTGAAGAAGCTTTAAGAGAAGCTAAAATTAAATATGGTAGATATTTCCCCGTATTTTACACCAACAATACCAACGGACATGGTATTAATTTAAAATATTTTTCAATACACTATAATAATTTTCATTACTTAAAATAATCAGGAAAAACTAGAGGTAATTTTAATATATAGTAGTTTGGTTTTAAATGTAATAAAACGTCTCATTTCTCTAAGGCTACAAAAAACTATCAAATTGTTGCCTATTTCCAGTTGATTTGTTGCCTTTTTGCAGCCGAAATGTATTATTTTCGCAAAAATGAAAAATGTTATAGTTATAGTAGGAATATTACTTAAGAAAGTTAACTAGGGATTAGCTTTTAGCAGCTCTGGGTTTAAATCCCCGGTCTTACGTTTACTGCTGACTGCTGACCGCTGACCGCTGACCGCTTTTTAAATCAAATTATGGAAGATATTAACGATCAAATTCTCAATATGCTGGCAGACTTTTTCGGCAATTTCGGCCAAAAAGAAGCCTTCACTCTACTACTAGCAATGGACCGAGAAAAAGTCTACAACGACTTCTTAAAAGCTGAAGCTGGTTTTAATGGTTATAAACTAGCTATTTTAGATAAAGGCATTAAAAATTCTCCCTACCAAAACCAAGTAGAAAATTATCCCGAACATTTAAAAACGCTGCCTAGTTTAGCCATCCCAGGAGCAAAAGCTTTTCCCCATGTTGGCGAACTTCCTAACATTGATGAACAGGGTCTGAGCTTTATTCATCCTGATATTAAAGAAGCCTGTATTTGTCTAGCTGGTACCGCAGGCGGACCTTTTAAATCTCGTTGGTTAGGTAGAAATTCTCTTGACAAATGTCAGTGTTGGAGTTCTACTAAAATTATCCCAATTTTAAATGTAATTTGTTCTCTTAATAGTGATATTAATACCTGTCAAATTCGAGGCGATGGCAAAAATATAGACTTTAATGAAGCCGTAGAAGATGTGATTACTTATGCAGAAAAGGTAGGTAGTTCTAATGCTTTATCTGCAATGTTTAAATGCTTCCAAACTTATGTTGATTTAGAATCATGGTTAAAGGAAATTACAGGCAATAATCATACAGAATTTCAAGGTTTATATGGTGAAGATCCATTTATTTTGTCTCCTGAAATTACCCAAGATAATCAAGTTTTATTGAGTGCAGCGTCGGAAAGTAAAAAGCGAGAAGACCAAACTGGAGAAAATACGGTTACTACTTACGACCTCACCAGAATTATGTCGATGGTAGGATGGTATTATCATTTGCCACAACCAGCAAAACTACCAGGAATGTCTTGGGAAAATTTGCAACCTTTTATTAGAAATGCTGGGAAAGATAGCGCTCGTTATGTGGATGTTGCTCTAGAAAAATTGGGAATTCAAAATAGTATTAAATCTCCTGTTATTTTATCTAAATTAGGTTTTGGATATAGTAGCAGTCGTCAACGAACAGAACTGACTTATACTTGTTTTACTCAGTTTGAATATCAGGGAAAAGTTAGGTCTATAGCTATGACTTTACGGGGTGCAAGAGCATTAGGAGATTTTGACAGAGAAGCAGTAGAAATAGATGCTCGGATGGCAGCAGAAGTAACAGAAATTCTCAGACTTTTAGTAACTGATGAACTGGGATAATAGGGGAGCAGGGGAGTAGGGGAGTAGGGGAG